>JBDTMU010000026.1:0-11826 GCA_039934115.1 Chloroflexota bacterium
TGTGTCCAGCGAAGCCGCTGAAGGCACGATGCACTGGCAGCCGAACGACGCGGATGCCGCCGACCCGTTCTTCCGTCGCTTCCCCGGGGGCACGGAGGCAGAAGAGGTCGACCTGGTGCCCGGCTGCGACAAGGGCATCGGTCTGGCGCCGCAGGCGGGGGTCACCCGGGAAGACGGAGTGGGCGACGATGGCCAGCCGGCTCACTGCGATTTGACCTCGTTCCAGAGCGCATCCCTGGCATCGGCTGAGAGGTCGACCAGGACGAGCCCGCGCTCCGATGCGAGCACCTCGACCCGCTCGTATCGGTCGATCCAGCGGCGGTTGGCGCTGCGCAATGCCTCTTCCGGATCGAGCTTCAGCCAGCGCGCCAGGTTGACCGCCGCGAACAGCACGTCGCCGAACTCGTGGAGGCGGGCATCGCGTCCCGCATCGCCCTCGATCGCTCCGGCCTCGTGCAGCTCTGCCAGCTCCTCGTCGACCTTCTCCCAGACGCCATCGATCGCCGGCCAATCCCAGCCGAGCGATGAGGCGCGCTCCTGGATCTCGCGGCTGGCAGCCAGGGCCGGGAGGGCGCGAGCGATGCCGTCGAAGGCCGACGGCGGGTCACCCGCCTCGTGTCGCTCTGCCGCCTTGATCGCCTCCCAGTTACGAAGCACCTCGTCCGCCCCGCTGACCTCGAGATCGCCGAAGACGTGTGGGTGGCGTCGAATGATCTTGGCCCCGAGGGTTCGGTAGACATCGGTCAGGTCGAAGGCGCCCTCTTCGGCGGCCAGCTGGGCGTGCAGGATGATCTGCAGGAAGAGGTCGCCCAGCTCCTCCGCCAGGTCCTCGGGCGCTCCACTCTCGATCGCGTCCACCGTCTCGTACGCCTCCTCCAGCACGAATGTGCGGAGGCTGGCATGCGTCTGCTTGCGATCCCACGGACAGCCGTCCGGTGCCCGCAGCCGAGCCGAGATGGCCGCCATGCCGTGCGGCGATGCGAGATTCTCGAGCGCCTTCAGGGCGGGCACCAGCCAGTCGGCGCCCGACAGGTCCTCGTCACTCAGGCTCTCGAGCGAGCGGGGTGCTCCATCCGGCAGCGGCTGGAGCGGGTGGTCACGCGGGTACAGCGAGAGCAGCACCTCGCGCGGCCCCTTGCGCGCGTGTCGCCCCGGCAGGACAGGAGGCACGTCGCCGGTGTCGGGCTCGGCCAGGAGAACCATGGGGAGGGACGGATCGAAGGCGATCGAGGCCAGCCGCCGACCGGACACGACCTGCACGCCGAGCGCCGGGTCGAGTCCTGCCGCCGCGAAGAGGCGGTCTACGCCGCGGGACGTCGTCGCGCCCCGCGACTTCATCCTGAGCTGGGGGCGGCGACGAACTGGGGGTCGGTCCAGGTCACGGCGCGATCGCGAATCTCGCTGAGCCAGCGATTGAACCCGGTCTGTCGCACCAACGTGATCTGCTCGGTCGGGACCCAGCGCACATCCGCCGTCGCCAGCAGCTTGAAGATGTAGATGCCAGTGGGCGTCGTGATCGGGTCGCTGATCTCGCCGGGCTGGGTCAACTTGAAGATCGCGTCCGACTGCTGCTTCTCGAATTGGTACGGGATGACCCAGCCGAGGTCCCCGCCCTTGGCGGCGCTGTCGGCGTCCTCGCTCTGGTCCCTGGCGATGCTGGCGAACTGGTCGGGATCCGCGCGCAGGGTGGCCACCATCTGATCGGCCTGCACCGCCGCCGTGATTCGCTCCGCGACGACCTCGATGACGTGATAGCCGAACTGCGTCTTGACGGGCTCACTCAGCTCGCCGACGTTGAGCTTGGCGATCGCGGCCTTGAACTCCGGCACGAAGCTCGACGAGCCGGGGTCGTACCAGCCCAGGTCGCCGCCGCGGCTTCCGCTGCCCGTGTCGTCGCTCTCCTTGGCGAGCACGTACCAGTCCGCATCGGGCTTGCTCGCCTCCGCCCGGAACGCCTCGGCACGCGTCAGGGCCGCGGCCCACTGTGCATCGGTCGCCGTTGACTGGTCCGCCTCGCCCGGGAGCGGCTGCGCAAGGAAATGCCTGACCCGCTGCTGCGGCACCGGAATTCCCTGCTGGGCGGCGATGAAGATCTGCGCCACCTCGCGCTGCGGCTGGTAGGGCCCCATGACCTTGGTCTTGAAGTAGTCATCGAACGCGGCCTTCAGGAGGTCACCCCGAACGTAGCCGCGGTATTCCGCATCCGTCACGCCGGCGGCGGACAGCAGATCCTTCAGGCGCTGGTCGGTGCCAGCCGCCTTCGTATCGTCAACTCGCACGAGCCGGTACCCGGTGTCCCCCTTGATCGGGCCGACCAGGTCGCCCTTGGCAGCTGTCTTGGCATCAGTGAAGTAGGTGCTGTACAGCGGGTCGTCGGCCTCGATCCAGCTGAGCGAGCCTCCGCCCGCGGCCGATGAGTCACTGCTCTTCTCCTTGGCCGTCGCCGCGAAGTCCGCGCCGCCCTTGATCGCGGCCGCGATTTCGTTGATCTCCTTCTCGGCGCGGGCCCAATCGGCGTCGGTAGGCTGGGCGCCGGCGGCGGCGTCGGTCGGGAGGGCAGCCACCGTGATGATCGACAGCTTCAGGCGCTCGGGCACCGTCTGGCGCTTCGTCACCTCCGCGCTGACCGCCTCGTCGCTGACCGAGATGCCATAGCGACCCGCCGAACTGCTCAGCACACGCCCGAGCACGAGCGAGTCGGCCGCGTCCGGGGCGAGGCCGGAGAGTGCATCCTGGATCGACTGCAGCGCCTGCTGGATGAGGGAGTCGCGGGTGCCCCCCATCCGGCTCTGGAGATCCTCGTAGCGGCCCTGCAGCTCGGCGCTGATGGCGTCCATCCGATCGGTGAGGTCGTCGAGGGTGTACGCCACCTCGCCGACCGCCGCGACCGGTCGCAGGTGGGCCTCGTAGTGGTCGGTCCAGGCGGCAGCCCCGAAGATCCCGATCGCCACCGCGATGGCGACGGCAAACCCGGCCACGATCAGCTGCTGGGTCCGCAGCTCGTCCTGCCAGCGTGGGCGATGCTTCCGGTCAAGGACCGGGCGGTTGCGAAACGACATCTAGCGCGTGATTCTCCGCAGGGCGATAGAGGGACATCTCCGACAGTGGGCGAGGCGCCATGCTAGCCGATGGGCCCTGCGCGTGCCAGCACGGCGACCGAAGCTCATGGGGTCCTTCGGAAGGTGTCCCGGATCGCCTCGAGCCGCAGGCGCAGAACAAGCCCCAATGCCTCGCCAACGATGCCGCCGGTCATCTTCGAGCTTCCCGCCACCCGCTCGCGGAAGATGATCGGGACCTCCGTCACGACCGCCCGGCGGCGGTGGGCCCACCAGGTCGTCTCGATCTGAAAGCCATAGCCGCTCGTATTTGCCTCACGCAGGCGAATCGCTTCCAGCAGCTCCCGCCGCCAGGCCTTGAAGCCGCCGGTCAGGTCCCGGTATGGGAGCAGCAGCAGCACCCGGGCGAAGGTGGTGCCGGCCCGGCTGACCAGCTTGCGGTGCATCGGCCACCCGACCGTTCCGCCGCCGGGCATGTAGCGCGTGCCGAGCACGAGGTCAGAGCCGATCATGAGTGGGGCGAGCAGCCTTGGAAGGTCAGCCGGATCGTGGCTGAAGTCGGCATCCATCTGGACCACGGCGCGGGTTTCAGCTCGCGACAGCGCCCAGCGGAAGCCGTCGCGATAGGCGACCCCAAGCCCCTCCTTGGCAGCCCGGTGCAGGACGTGCAGCCGAGGCTCGCGGGTGGCCATCGTGTCGGCCAGCGTTCCGGTTCCGTCCGGGGAGCTGTCGTCGACGACGAGCAGGTTCGCCTCCGGCACGGCCAGGAGGATGGCCTCGGCGACGGACTCGAGGTTTTCGCGCTCGTTGTACGTCGGCAGGACCACGACCACCCCGTTCCCGGCGGCGAGTCCCACCCGGGGCGTCTCGCTTTCGTCCATCCCTCAGCGACCGATCCCGGCATAGGCGATCCCCGCAGCACGCACCCCCGCGGGATCGAGGGCGTTTCGGCCGTCGAGCAGGAGCTCCAGCCCAGGGATCGAGGTCAGGTCGAGCGATTGATAGGCCGCGTGCGGCGCCTGCACGACGGCGGCGCGGATCGGGGTCGGCGCGGCCAGGTCGTAGGGGGCGAAGCCGAGTCCGGAGAGGTGCTCCGGACTGAAATAAGGGTCGTGACCGTGCACGACGGCACCCGCCGCCGTCAGCTCATCCCGCAGCCGGAACGCCGAGCTGAAGGCGTCTTCGCGCACATCGGCCCGATAGGCGATGCCGAGCACCAGTACATCCACCCCTGACAGGCTGCCCAGGTGCTGTTCCAGCAGCCCCACCGCGAACGAAGCCATCTCGTCGTTGATCGCCCGGGCCATGGGCGGGATGCGCAGGGTCGGATCTCCATTGAAGAGAAAGTGCGGGTAGACCGGGATGCAGTGGCCGCCGACCCCCAGGCCGGGAGCGTGGATATGGCTGTAGGGCTGCGAGTTGGCCGCCTCGATCACCTCGATGACGTCGATGCCCCGTTCTGAAGCGTAGCGCGCGTATTCGTTGGCGAGGGCGATGTTCACGTCTCGATAGGTGGTCTCGGCCAGCTTCGTCATCTCGGCCGTCTCGGCACTGGCCACCGCCCTGACCTCGGTCCCCTGGTCCAGGACCGCCTCGTAGAACGCGACCGCCCTGCGCGTGCTCTCGGCGCTCACCCCGCCCACCACCTTGGGGTAGCGCCGCAGGTCGAGCAGCACGCGTCCCACCAGGACCCGCTCGGGCGAGAAGGCGAGGAACAGGTCACGGTCGATCTCCAGCCCGCTGCCCGCCTCGAGCATTGGCCCGAACCGGTCGCGCGTCGTTCCAACCGGCAGGGTCGTCTCGTACACGACCAGGGTCCCAGCCTGCAGGCCACGAGCGATCTCGCGCGTCGCCGCGTCGATCGGACCGAAGTCGATCTCGCGCCGATCGTCGACCGCTACCGGCACGATCACGACCACGGCCTCCGCTCCCCGAACGCCCCCCGCGTCATCCGTGGTGGCGCTCAGGCGCCCAGCGCGGACCAGCTCCGGTACGCGCTCGACGAGTGCCTGCTCGTCGTCATGTGGCGATGTGCCGGCGTTGATGGCCGCGACGATCGTCTCGTCGATGTCGCAGCCGACCACGTCGTGGCCGCGCGATGCGTATTGCACCGCCAGTGGGAGGCCGATGTGCCCGAGCCCGACGACCGCGATCCTCACCGAAGGACACTCGCCAGCCGGTCGCCGGCGATGACCTCGCCGGTGCTTGCCGACTCGACCATCGCGCGCGCCAGCAGCAGCGCCACCATCGCCTCGTGCGGATCGACCGGCGGGACACCGCCGTCGCGAGCGGCGCGTGCGAACTCGTCCAGCTCGATCGCGAGCGGCTCTCGCCGCTCGATCTCGCGTTCCACCCGCTTCCCCTCGTCGACTGATCCGTCCGAAGACGGGTTCGGATAGAAGATGAGCTGCTGGGTGAGATAGTCCGCGGTGTACATGCCCCGCTCCCCCGTCACGGTCAGCGTTCGCTGCTTGGTGGGGGTCAGCCAGTTGATATCGAGCACGCCAACGGCGCCATTTGCGAATTTCAGCAGCCCGACGAAGAGGTCCTCGTGGTCGGTGTGAATTCGCTGCTCGGTCTCTGCGTACAGGCGCACCGGGTCCGAGCCGAGCAGGTAGCGCATCACATCGAGGTCGTGGGGCGCGAGGTCCACGACCACCCCCACATCGCGAATCCGTGCCGGGAACGGGCCGAGCCGTGTTGCCCGGATCTCGAAGATCCGTCCCAGCTCGCCGGCGGCGAGCCGGCGGCGCAGCTCGCGGATGGCGGGGTTGAAGCGCTCGATGTGCCCGACGGTCAGCATCCGGCCGGCACGCTGGGCCGCGTCGATCATCTGCTCGGCCTCGCCGCGGGTGGCGGCAATCGGCTTCTCGACCAGCACGTGGGACCCTGCATCGAGAGCCGCCACGGTCGTCGGCAGGTGCAGCGAGGTGGGGACCACCACGCTCACCAGGTCGAGATCCTCGGCCGCCAGCATGCTGGCGGCGTCAGCGTAGCCGCGCGCCTCGCGCCCATGGGTGCTCTCGCGCACGGCATCCGAGTCGGTGTCGGCCACCGCCACCAGCTCGACGCCCTCGACGAGCTCATCCCACACCCGGACATGCGCGCGACCCATCATCCCAAGCCCGATGACCGCTGCGCGGAGCGGCCGGCCCGTGTCGGTCATGCGGGAGTCGCGGCCGGGATCGGGCCGACCTCGACCGCAACCTCGTTGACGGCGGAGATCACAGCCTCGATCTCGTCGTCGGTCAGGGATGGGTGGACCGGGATCGAAAGGACGTCGCGGCTCAGCTGCTCGGCCACCGGGAACCGCTGCTCTCCATAGCCCAGGGCGATGAACGGCTTCTGGCGGTGCACGGGAATCGGGTAGTAGATGCCGGTCCCCACGCCCCGCTGCTTCAGCTGCTCTGCGAACTCGTCGCGGCGGTTCACGCGGATCGTGTACTGGTGATAGACGTGCGTCATGCCCGGCTCAACATGAGGCGTCACGACGCCGCGCAGCTCACGATCGTACCGAGCGGCAATCAGCCGGCGACGGGCGTTGTAGGCCGCAAGCTTTGGCAGCTGGCCAAGCCCGATGCTGGCGTGAATGTCGGTCATCCGGAAGTTGTAGCCGACCACCTCGTGGTGATAGCGGATTCGCATGCCGTGCTCGCGCAGCAAGCGTGCCCGGTCCGCCAGTTCCGGATCCGATGTGGTCACCATGCCACCCTCACCGGTTGTCATGTTCTTGGTCGGGTAGAAGCTGAAGCAGCCGGCGCCCCACGACCCGGAGCGACGATCGCCGACGGCCGCCCCGTGGCTCTGGGCAGAATCCTCGATCAGCGCCAGCCCGTGCCGCTCCGCGATCTCGGCGATCGCCGGCAGGTCAGCCGGCTGACCGTAGAGACTGACGGGCAGGATGGCGCGGGTGCGGGACGTGATCGCAGCCTCGATCTGGCCGACGTCGATGTTGAAGGTCGCCTCATCCACGTCCACGAAGACCGGACGCGCCCCGGAGAACAGGATGGTGCTGGCGCTGGCGAAGAAGGTGAAGGGGACCGTGATCACCTCGTCGCCCGGCCCGACCTCGGAGGCGAGCAGCGCGAGGTGGAGGGCGGTGGTGCCGGAGCTGGTCGCGACCGCGTGCGGGACGCCGATGAAGTCGGCGAAGCGCTCCTCGAGCTCACGCACGCGAGCGCCCTGCGCCAGCGCTCCGGAGCTCATCGCGCTCCAGACAAGCTCCTTCTCTTCTTCGCCCATCTGCGGGCGTGCGATCGGGATCATGACCGCGACGCCTCCGCCAGCTGCGATCCTAACTCCGCACGATTGCGCCCATCGAGGCGCTCGAGGGCGCTGACGATCCGCCCCGCTGCCTGGCCGTCGCCGAACAGGCTCGGCCGCGGGCGATCGCGATCCATGAAGGCCGGGTCGTCAAGCGCCGCGCGCAGCGCGATCGGATCAGAGCCGATCACGCGGTTCCAGCCGGCATCGACCGTCTCGACCCACTCTGTCTCGCCGCGCAGGGTGAGGCAGGGCACGCCCGCGAGATACGCCTCCTTCTGGACGCCACCCGAGTCCGTGGCGATCGCAGCCGCCCGAGACTCGAGCGCGACCATGGCGAGGTAGCCGACCGGATCGGTCAGCCGCACGTTGGCGGGCAGGACGGCGCCGGCTCGTGCCATGGCCTCACGCGTCCGGGGGTGGACCGGGAAGAGCACCGGTCGGTCCAGCTCGAGCATCCCGAGGAGGGTCGCCAGTCGCGTGGGGTCGTCGACGTTCTCAGCCCGGTGCAGGGTGACCAGCAGGTATCCCACAAGGTCGCCCGCGAGCTCGGGCAGGTGGCCCGCCGCGCGCGGCTCGGCCCACCGAAACGTGTCGACCATGACGTCCCCGACCAGCTCGCTTCGGTCCGCAAGGCCCTCCCGTGCGAGGTGTTCCATCGCCGCTGGAGTCGGCGCCAAGAGGACGTCGGCGAGATGGTCGGCCACGATCCGATTGCGCTCCTCCGGCATCGCCGGGTTGAACGATCGCAGCCCGGCCTCGACATGCGCCAGCCACGGACGGCGGCCATCGGGGTACTTGACCTTGCTCGCGATGACGGCACCGGCCAGCGTTGAGTTCGTGTCCCCGTACACCAGGACGCCATCGGGCTCGTGCTCGGCGATCACCGGCTCCAGCCCGCGCATCATCTGGGCGGTCTGGGCGCCATGCGGGCCGCTGCCGACCTCGAGGTTCACGTCCGGCGACGGGATCTCCAGCTCGCGGAAGAACGCGGCGCTCATGGCATCGTCGTAATGCTGCCCGGTATGCACCAGCAGCTCCTCGTGCCCGACGCGCAGCGCTCGGCTGACCGGCGCTGCCTTCACGAACTGAGGACGGGCGCCGACCACGCTCAGGACCTTCATGTCCCGTCTTCGCCGGGCCGGGGCGGCATATGGCCTCCACAGCGTGGGCAGGTGCCGTGGAATGCGGTCCCGTCATCGGCGTCGCGCAACGGCTCGCCACAGGGACACGCGCTCCCGATGCGCCGCGCCGGGTTGCCGACCACCAGCTCGTAGTCAGCCACGTCATGAGTCACCACGCTGCCCGAGCCGACCATCGCCCAGCGACCGATGCTGACCCCCGGCAGGATGGTGCTGTTCGCGCCAAGCGCCGCCCCGAAGCGGACGAGGGTGGGCCTCACGGACCAGTCGGCATCGGTCTTTGCGCTGCCGTCGCGGTTTACGGCGCGCGGCACCTTGTCATTGGTGAAGCAGACGTGGGGGCCGATGAAGACCCCCTCCTCGATCGTCACCCCGTGATAGAGGCTCACGTTGTTCTGGACCTTCACGCGGTCGCCGATGACCACGCCAATGTCAACATAGGCGTTCTTGCCGATCACGCAGCCGGCGCCGATGCGTGCATCCTCGCGGACCTGCGCCTGGTTCCAGATGCTGGTGCCCGCTCCCACCGTCGCGCTGGCGGCGACGTCCGCGGTCGGATGGATGCGCGCCGTGTGCTGATTCATGCGGGCTCCTTGGGGGAGTGCATTGTATCGGCGCCCCGTTGATCGTCGACCAGCTCACGGAGCCGAGGCATCGCCTCAGCGACCGCCTGGCCGCGATGGGAGATGAGGTCCTTCTCGCCCTCGGGCAGCTCGGCGGTGGTGAGGCCGCTCGGTAGCAGGAAGATCGGGTCATAGCCGAATCCGCCATCGCCCCGCCGCTCGCGTGCGATCTCCCCCTCCATGACCCCGCTGAACATCTCGATGCGGGGTGAGCGCGCCGTCCCGTCAGGAGCCGCACCGGGAATCGCCAGCGCAAGCCAGCAGACCATTCGCGCCCGTCGGTCGGTGGCGTCACCGAGGAGCTCCAGGATGAGCGTCGCCCGATCCTGCACCTCCGCGCCGCCGTAGCGGGCGGACCGCGGCCCGGGGCCCCACTCCAGCGCCGCCACCTCGAGGCCGGAGTCATCGGCCAGGGCGGGCAGCCCCGATGCGTGGGCGTAGGCGGCCGCCTTGGCGGCGGCGTTCTCGGCGTAGGTCGGGTACGGCTCCGGGATGTCGAGGTTGAGCCCGATCTGCTGGGGCAGGACCAAACTGCTTCCGAGGCCCTGCAGAAGGCGGCTGAACTCTCGCTGCTTGCCCGGATTGGCGGTCGCCAGCAGCAGGTCGCTCACTCGGCCGCGGGAGCCTCGATCGCCAGGCGCTGGATCTCGAACAGCTGACGGATCCCGGCTGACCCGAGGTCGAGCATCTGGTTCATCTGGTCGCGCGAGAAGGATCGCTGCTCGGCGGTTCCCTGAACCTCGATCAAGCCGTCGTCATCGGTCATGACCACGTTGAAGTCGACCTCGGCGGTCGAGTCCTCCACGTAGTTCAGGTCGAGCAGTGTCTGCCCACCCACGATGCCGACGCTCACCGCAGCGACCTTGTTGACCAGCAGGTGCGCCATCCCGAACTTGTTGAGGGCCCGGGCGAGGGCCACATACGCACCCGTGATGCTGGCCGTGCGGGTCCCGCCATCGGCCTGGACCACGTCGCAGTCGAGTGTGATCGTCCGCTCTCCGAGACGAGGCAGGTCGATACACGAGCGCAGCGATCGACCGATCAGGCGCTGGATCTCGTGGGTCCTGCCCCCGATCCGCCCCGCGCTCGCCTCGCGCTGGCTGCGCTCGGTGCCGGCCCGCGGCAGCATCGAATACTCGGCCGTGATCCAGCCGCCGCCCTTGCCGCGCATCCAGCCCGGCACCCGGTCCTCGATTGTCGCAGCGCAGATCACCCGCGTGTCGCCGACGCGGATCAGGACCGATCCCTCGGCGAACTTCAGGTAGTCGTGGACGATCTTCACCGGTCGGAGCTGATTGGCGGCACGCCCATCGACTCGACGGGCGGGGGCGATCGCGGACATTGCGGCCGATTCTACGCGGGCGCAGCATCGACGTCTTCAGCGCTGTCCCGGGCGATGCGCTACCGTCCGGACGATGCGTCTGCTGGTCATCACCGCCCGATACCCGACTCCGGACCGGCCCGCAGCGGGGACGTTCGTGCGCGACCGGCTGCAAGACCCTTCGCTGACGGCCACCGTCATCGCCCCGGCGCGCTACACGACCGCGGGCTGGCTGCGCTACCTGACGATGCTGTGGTCGGCCCTCACCCACCGTGGCCGCTTCGACGGGGTGGAGGGCCACTTTGTGCTGCCGTCAGGGGTGATCGCGCTGATGGCCGCTCGCCTCCGAGGTCTCCCGCTGGTGGTCTACGCGCATGGCGGCGACGTGCGCGAGATGGCCCACCGCAACCGCCTCCTGCGCAGGGCAGCGCGCGCCGTTCTGCACGGCGCCGATGCCGTTGTGACGAACTCGCGCGAAACAGCGGACCTGATTGAGCAGCTCGGTGCCTCGGCGAGCATCGTTCCGCCGGGGGTCGACCTTGGGCGATTCACGCCACATCCTCGGCCGAAGCAGCGACGCGTGCTGTACCTGGGCGGTGACGTCGCGCACAAGGGGGTCGACATCGCCCGGCAGCTGGCCGACACGCTCATCGGCCCGGGGATCCGCGAGATGGACCCGAGCGAGATTCCGACGTTGATGAGCGAGCACGACGTCGTGCTCGTACCGTCACGCGCCGAGCCGTTTGGGCTGGTTGCGGTCGAGGCGATCGCCAGCGGCCGCTGGGTCGTGGTGAGCGCCGTCGGCGGCCTGCTGGACATCGTCAGCGATGGTGTGAACGGGAGCCTTGTCTCGGATGGGGACTTCGCGGGCGCCCTCGCCCGCGTTCCCGATTACGATCCCGCGACGGTTGCCTCAACCGCCGGCAGGTTTTCGATTGAGGAGCACCAAAGACGCATGGCGGAGACCTGGGTCAGCGTGCTCGAGGGTCGTCGAGTCCGTCAGGGCACGAAGTAGCCGGTCACGTCGAACACGAAGTCGGCGCTGCCCGAGCCGGCGAAGTAGGTGATGCTGAGCGTGCCCGAGCCAAGGGCCACCGTCACCCCGTTGGCGCGGGTGTCACCCACCGGGAAGTTGATGGTCGAGCTGTCGGGGGCGGGGGTCGGCACCGGTCCCAGGAAGGCCGCGCCCGAGGCGCTCGCGTTGGTGACGGTCAGGTTGCCGGTGACCGCCGTGGCGTTGGCCGGCACGCCGCCCCGGCCGCTGACCTGGAAGGTGCGCGGCACACCGGCGCTGAACTTGCCGGACAGGCCATTGCCGAAGCGTGAATCGAGCAGACGAGCGGGGTTCAGGGCCACGAAGGTGGCACCGCTCTGGTCAGGCACGAAGTAGCCGGTCACGTCGAACACGAAGTCGGCGCTGC
>JBDTMU010000027.1:0-11609 GCA_039934115.1 Chloroflexota bacterium
CGCAGGTCCGCTCCACCCTCGAGCAGATGGGTGGCGAAGCTATGCCGAAAGGTGTGCGGCGTGACCCGCGCCTCGACCCCGGCGGCAGCCGCCCAGCGTCGCACCAGGCGCCAGACCGATTCGCGCGCCAGCCGTGCGCCCCGCTGGCTGACGAAGACGGCGGCGCTGGGCCGTTCCGCGGTCCAGGCCTCACGGGGGCCGCCCAGGTAGCGAGCGATGCGCTCGCGGGCCTCCTCCCCCATCGGCACCCGGCGCTCGCGATTTCCCTTGCCGATGACTCGCACCTGCAGCCCCGGAAGGTCCAATCGGTCGGTGTCCAGGCCGGTCAGCTCGCTGACCCGCAGGCCGCACGCGTACAGCAGCTCGAGGATCGCCCGATCGCGGATCCCGACCGGGTCATCGGAGGGTGGCGCGTCGAGGATGCTGGCGACTGATTCCGCGCTCAGCACGTCGGGCAGGTAGCTTCCCGCCTTGGGAGCGTCCAGCAGCGCCGCCACGTCGCGATCGGCCAGCTCCTCGCGCAGCGCGAAGCCGTAGAAGCTGCGGATGGCGGCCACCTTGCGCGCCTGGGTGCTGGGCCGTCGTCCGTCACGGCGCAGCCCGTTCACGAAGTCGCGCACCGGCTCCGGGTCATTGCGCCAGGAGGTGCCGGCCACCGCGGCGAACTGGGCGAGGTCGCGCCGATAGGCGGCCACTGTCAACGGCGAGAGGCCGCGCTCGACCTGCATCTCGTCCAGGAAGGCGCGAATCGCCCCGTCCAGTGCCGGATCGACGGCCGCATCGGCCATGGGTCAGATCAGTACGGCAGCAGGGAGGCCTTGGTGCGCAACAGGTCGTAGAACGGCGTGCCTCCGCTCAGCTCGACCATGCGCAGCGGCACCGGCAGCGCGCGCACCTCCACCGTCTCGCCGACCGCCATCGGCAGATCCCATTGCCCGTCGATGCTGATCGTCGCGCCCGAGACCGCCTGGCGCAGCGCGAGCCGCACGACGTGATCCTCGCCCGCCACCACGCTGCGCAGCGGCGACAGGTAGCCGGCGACCGAGGTGATGATCATGTTCCGCAGCCGGGGATCGAGGACCGAGCCGCCGGCGCTGAAGGAATATGCCGTCGAGCCGGTCGGGGTGGCCACTACCACGCCGTCGGAGACCCAGGTCGCCAGGTGGCTGCCGCTCACCTCGACCTCGACCTGGATCATGCGCACGCGAGTTCCGCGCGCCAGCACCACCTCGTTCAGGCAGGCGTGTCGCACCCGCTCACCCTCCGCGCGGAGCAGCGTGGCCTCGATCCGGAACCGGTCCTCAAGCGCGAAGTCGCCGTTCGCGACCTTGGAGAGGGCCCCCTCCAGGTCGTCGGTCTCGACCTTGGCCAGGAACCCGACGCGCCCCAGGTTGACGCCAAGGGTCGGCGCCGCCGAGTCGCCGATCCCGCGCGCCGCGCGCAGGAAGGTGCCATCGCCGCCGAGCACGCAGACGAGGTCGCTCCCCGTGCATTCCGCCGTGATCCGGTCGGCATCGTCGGCTTCAGCGTCCCAGGCGTCGACTCCGTTGGCGGCGCACCACGCACGTGCACGCTCGAGCGTGGCGCGGGCCTGTGGATTGGTCGGGTTGAACGCGAAACCGAAGCGGCTCACTCGCTCGCCCGCAGCCTCGTGGCAATCTCATCGATCCCCTTGCGCAGCGCAGCCAGCTCGGCGGTCAGCTCGTCCGGGGTGATTGCGGCGTAGGACCGATCCAACCCCGCCGCGATCAACGCGCGCATCAGGCTGGAGGGTGATACCCCACGTCCGCGGGCCACCTCCTCGACCCGCTCCAGCAGCGCGTCGGGCATCCGCAACGAGACGATCTGGCGCATCGTGTCGGGCGCCGGCTCGTGGATCGGCTCGGGCAGGGCCGCGAGCTCCTCGAAGACGCTCAGCTGTTCGGCAGCCGCGGCCGGCTTGCGCTTCATGCCGGCCATCGTACCGCGCCCGTCACACGGGCGAGGGCGCCACCCTGTCCACCTGCGATAGCCACCCCGGCGCCGGTTCATCACCCGGCCTGAGCAGGGCCAGGAACTCCCGATTGCCGTCGGTGCCCACGATCGGCGAGACGATCACCGCCGACGGCGAGAAGCCCGTGGCCGAGGCGTCCGCGCCAAATTGCAGCAGCACGTCACGGTGAGTGGCGGGATCGCGCACGACGCCGCCGCGCGGGACGGCGTCCCGGCCGGCCTCGAACTGTGGCTTGACCAGGGCGATCACCTGTCCCCCGCCTCCCAGGAGCTCGCGGACGGCAGGCAGGACGAGGCCGAGCGAGATGAAGGAGAGGTCGAGCGTGGCAAGGTAGATCGGCTCCGGCAGGCGGCGCAGCGCTCGCAGGTTGGTGCGCTCCATGCTGACCACGCGAGGATCGTGGGCCAGGCGATCGAGCAGCTGCCCGCGACCGACATCCACCGCGTATACGACCCGGGCATTGCGGGCGAGCAGCACATCCGTGAACCCGCCGGTGGAGGCGCCAGCATCCAGGCACGCGAGGCCCGCGGGGTCGACCTCGAACGCGTCCAGCGCCGCCTCCAGCTTCCCGCCGGCACGGGATGCCCAGCGACGGCGCGCGACAACGGAAAGCTGGGCCTCGCGGTCGACCAGCTGGCCGGGCTTCAGGGTGCGAGTGCCGGCACCGGCCAGCTCGACCTCGCCTGCCAGCAGCAGCGCCTGGGCTGCTGCGCGGCTCGGCGCCAGCTCGCGGTCGACGAGCAGCTGGTCGAGGCGCACCCGGGTCACGCCGGTCAGGCGGCGCTTGCGCTCGACGGCTCGCCGGGGGTCAACGCGCTGGGAGCCTCGAGGCTGAGCGCCTCCCGGATCTGGGCCAGCATTCCCGGCACGTCGATCCGCTGCTGGTGTCGCAGGTCATCGACCGCACCGTGATGCACGAACCCCTCGGCCAGGGCGATCTTGAGGAGTGGCACGCGGATCCCCGCCCGGTTAAGCGCGTCGAGCACGCCGTCGCCGAACCCGCCCATGGCGGCGCTCTCCTCGGCGGTCACCACCAGGCGCCGGCCCACCGCCTGGGCGGCGATCAGCTCCTCGTCGAGCGGCTTCGCCCAGCGAGCATTGATGACGGTCGTCGCGAGGCCGTGGTCCTGCTCCAGCGTCTCGGCCACCCGCAGCAGCCGCTGCACGATCGGTCCGAAGCCGACCAGCAGCAGGTCGCCCCCACCGCGCAGCACCTCGCCGCGGCCGATCTCGAGCGCCGATCCGTCCCGGTCCGGGAGGTCTTCGCCAGGGTCGCGGGGATAGTGCAGACTGATCGGCCCCGCGTGGGTGAAGGCCGTCACGACCATGTCACGCAGCTCCTGCTCGTCCTTGGGCGACCCGATGACCAGGTTCGGCAGGGCGCGCTGTGCGGAGAGAGTGAACATGCCCTGGTGGCTGGTGCCGTCCTCCCCGACCAGCCCGGCGCGGTCGATCGCCAGCAGCACCGGCAGGTTGTTCTGGCAGATGTCGTGCACCAGCTGGTCGTACGCTCGCTGGCTGAAGGTCGAGTACAGCGCGACCACCGGCCGTTTGCCACCGAGCGCGAGGCCGGCAGCCATGGTGACGGCGTGCTGCTCGGCGATCCCGACGTCGAAGAGGCGCGATGGGAAGCGCGCCCCGAAGCGCGACAGCCCGGTCCCGGTCGGCATGCCGGCGGTGATGGCGCAGATCCGATCGTCATCGGTCGCCAGCCGCACCAGCTCGTCGGCGAAGGTGGCGGTGTAGGTCTTCGGGCGTCGCCGAGGCTCGCCCTCGGGCGGCAGCGGCTCCTCGGTCGGGTCGATCAGGCAAAGGTCGATGGGCGGCAGGCTGGCGCCGTGGAAGCTGATGCTGTCCATCTCGGCCGGGCCATAGCCCTTTCCCTTGATCGTCTTGACGTGGACCAGCACCGGCCCCGGCAGCGCGAAAGCGCGCTCGAAGCTCTGCTCCAGCTCGGCCAGGTTGTGGCCGTCGAGAACGCCGATGTAGGTGATCCCCATGTCCTCGAAGAAGCCGACCTTGGCCCACGACCGCTTGAAGCCCTCCTTGGTGAAGGAGAGGGCATTGAACAGGAGGCGGCCGATGATCGGGATGCGGGGCAGCACCCGCTGCGTGACGGACTTGGTCTCCTGGTAGGCACGGGTGAGGCGCAGCTTGTTGAGGCGTGTCGAGAGGCCGCCAACCGAGGGGCTGATGCTCATCTCATTGTCGTTGAGCACAATCAGGAGGCGATGCCGGTCGTCGCCGAGGTGGTTGAGCGCCTCCAGTGTCAGGCCGCTCTGCATGGCGGCGTCGCCGACGCAGACCGCGATCCGCTGCTTCCGCGCCGGATTGTGGTCGGGGAGCAGGTCACGCGCGGCAGCGAGCCCGACCGCGATGCTGACCCCCGTCCCGGCGTGGCCCCCGTCGAAGACGTCATGGTCGCTCTCGCTGCGCCGGGGAAAACCGCCGACCCCGTCGAGCTGGCGAAGGGTGTGGAACCGATCGCGACGTCCCGTCAGTAGCTTGTGGGCGTAGGCCTGGTGGCCCGTGTCCCACACGATTCGGTCGTCGGGGGAGCTCATCACGCGATGGAGGGCCAGGGTGAGCTCTACCGCCCCGAGCGAGCTGGCCAGGTGGCCGCCGGTCTGCTGGACCGTTCGGATCATCTTCTCGCGGAGCTCGCCGGCAAGCGCGTCCAGCTCCGCGGGGCTCAGCCCGCGCAGCTGTGCGGGTTCGTTCAGCGTGTCGAGGATCGGCAAGGACTCTCCGCGTGGCGTTGGCGCGCGAAAAGTATATGCAACTATCCCTCGTCGTCGGTGGAGGCCGCCTCGTCGCTGGCCGCGGCCCCCATGCCGCGCCCGAGCTCGCTGATGGTCAGCTCCGCCTCCCGCAGCCGCAGCTCCGCAGCGGCATGCAGGCGCAGCGCCTCTCGATAGCGGGCGATGCTCTCCTCGAGGGGGAGGTTGCCCGCCTCCAGCGCCTGGACGATCCGCTGCAGTTCGGCGACGAGCTCGTCGAAGGGGCGCGCGGCGAGGTCGGCGGGTGCCTCGGGCTCGCTCATTGCAGGACCTCCTCGTCCGACCCGGCGGTCGTCTCCACGCGGGTGGCGATCGTACCGGATGCCACCACCACCTCCAGCGGCTCGCCCACGGTGGCCTGGGCGGGGTCGCGCACGATCGTGCCGTCCGCCAGGCGTGCCACGGCGTAGCCACGCTCCAGCGTGGCTGCCGGCGACAGGGCGCGGAGGGCATCCGCCATTCCCCGCAGCGCAGCCAGCTCGCGGGCGGTGCGGGCGCTCAGAGCGCGATGGCCGCGATCGACGAGCTCCGCGGCGCGCTGGCGAGCCGCCGCGGTGTCGGGCAGCAGTTGAGTGAGGGCACGCCCTTCCTGCCCCAGGAAGGCGCCCCGATCGGCGAGGCCGCTGAACATCGCGGCCGAGGCACGGTCCCGAAGGCGATCCAGGATGGCCGGGAACTGGGCGAGGTCCGGGACCGCCTGCTCGGCGGCAGCCGACGGGGTCGGCGCACGGAGGTCGGCGGCAAAGTCGGCGAGCGTGACGTCCGACTCGTGCCCGACGCCCACCACCACCGGCATCGGCGACTCGATCACGGCGCGCACCACCCGCTCGTCGTTGAACGACCACAGGTCCTCGAGCGAGCCTCCGCCGCGCGCCAGGATGACGAGGTCGATTGCGGCGTCGGCGTACAGGCGATGCAGCGCCCGCACGATCGCCCCTGAGGCGGTGGGGCCCTGGACGATCGTCGGGGACAGGATCAGCTCGCCGATCGGGTAGCGCCGGCGCATGACGTTCCCGATGTCGCGCCATACGGCGCCCATCGGCGAGGTGACGACCCCGATCCGCCGCGGCCAGCGTGGCAGGGGACGCTTGCGGCCCGCGTCGAAGAGCCCCTCCGCGGCCAGCTTGGTGCGGAGCGCCTCGTATTGCTGGTGCAGATCCCCGGCACCCGCCGGGGTGATCGACTCGACGTAGACCTGGTAGCTGCCCTGCGGCTCGTAGGCGCGCACCTTGCCGTGGCAGATGACGTGCATGCCGTGCTCGGGACGCACGGTGGCACGGGCCAGCTCCTCGCGGAAGAGGACCGCCTTGACCTGGCTGGCGGCATCCTTCAAGACGAAGAAGCAATGCCCCGATGGCGGGTATGAAGGCTGGCTGACCTCGCCCTCGACCCACACGTCGGCCAGAGCTGGATCGCCGTCGAGCAGGACGCGCACCCTGCGGTTGAGGTCCGAGACGCGCAGGATGCGTGGCGCCGGGCGCGGCGCCTCCCACAGGGTGGCCTGGTCGGAATCGGTCGCCATCGTGCCTATTACTCCCTTGTCATGCGAACGACGAGTCTGGGGCGGAATCACGTCGTTTCATGACCCGGGAGTCATCGGGACGGCGCGTTCGGGACGTCATCAGGTTGTTTTCATACCGCGGGCGTCATGTGCGGCCATTGAGGAGTCATCGGCCTATTGCAGGCGGGTCATGTAGTCACCGGTGCGCGTGTCGATGCGCAGCATGTCGCCCTCGTTGACGAAGAGGGGCACCTGCACCACCAGCCCCGTCTCGAGCGTGGCGGCCTTCTTGGCGCCGGTGGCCGTATTGCCGGCGAAGCCCGGATCGGTCTGGGTCACGCGCAGGTCGACCGACACGGGCAGGTCGACGCCGAGCACCTCGGCCTCATACGTGGTCACGAAGACTTCGGTCCCCTCCATCAGGAAGCGGGCGTCCTCGCCGATCTGCTTCGCACTGACCGCGAACTGGTCATAGGTCTCGTTGTCCATGAAGTGGAACGCGTCGCCATCGCCGTACAGGTACTGGACCTTCCGCTGCTCCACCCGCGCCCGGGGCCAGCGCGTCCCGGCCTGGAAGGTGCGCTCCACGATGTCGCCACGCCGGACGTTCTGGAGCTTCATGCGCACCTGCGCGGATCCACGTGCCATCTTGATGTGCGTCCAGTCCAGGACCTTCATCAGCTGCCCGTCCAACTCGATGATGACGCCCTTCCTGATGTCGCCGGTGTCGATCACGCCCTTCTCCCCATCACTGCCCAGGGCACTCCGCGCTGGCCTTTGCGATGTTGGCTTCCTGTCCGACCAGGTTCTTCGCGAAGTAGTGCGAGCCGTCGCGCACGCCGCCCGGGCAGGCCGCCACGAAGTAGTAGTAGCCGCTCGCGGTGTCCGGCGCGGCGACGCCGGCGATCGAGGCGATGCGCGGTGAGGCGATCGGTGACGGCGGAAGGCCCTTCACCAGGTACGACTGGTACCCGGCCAGCGCCTCGGGGAGCGCCACCTCGCCCCCGGCGGTCTGGAGGGGCGGCCACCACTCGATCGCCTGCCACTCAGAGATCGGCTTCGATCCGAAATCGGCGGTGGCCAGCCCGTACTGGAGGGTCGGGTCGGCGTTCAGGAGGCCAACCGTGCCGGCGGTCGGATTGTTGATGCGGTTCAGGTAGACGCCGGCAATGATCGGCCGCTCCGCATCGAGGACCGCCTCGCGCTCCACGATGCTGGCGACGGTGACCGCCTGGTCGATCGTCAGCCCCTGGGCGGCGATCCCGTCGCGGATCTCCTGGGTCAACCGCTCGCCGAAGGTGCCGAGCAGCTTCTCGAGCACCTGGCGCGCGGTGGCATTGGCGTCGATCCGATAGGTGTCCGGGTACAGATAGCCCTCGAGGCTGCGGCCCGCCGGCAGATCGGCCAGGAAGTCGAACTCGGCGATGAGGTCGGCCGGCGGTGTCTTGGCGAGCGCTACGAACTCGTCCAGGTTCATGGTCAGCTTCGTGGTGCCCAGGTAGCCGACCACCTGTTCCAGGCGCCAGCCTTCCACGAGCTTGATCGTGACTTCCACGCCCGCTTCCTGCTTCAGCGCAGCCACGATCTCCGACGGGCGGAGCGATGGCGAGAGGTCGTAAACGCCCGCCTGCAGGTCGCCCGAGCGGCCGGCCTGCAGCACCGCGTACTGGAACGCGAGCTGGCTGTTGATGACGCCCTTGTCGAACAGGAGCTGGCCGATCTCGCCGTCGTTGGTGCCCGCCACCACCTCGACCGTGATCCGTTGACCATCCTCACCGGCCGGTACGTCCGCCAGGGCGTTGGGGCGATACCACTCCACGAAGTCGCGCACGATCCCGTGCTCGATCGAGCCGGGATGTTCCTCGACCCACGCGAAGAGACTCGGCGACAGGGCCAGCAGCCCGACGAAGATCAGCACCCCGAGCAGCGCGATGACGCCTGCAAACCAGGCCGCCAGGGTCAGCGGCTGGAACGTGCGCCGACGGCGCACCGGTCCTTCGCGCTGGTCGCGCAATTCGCGGATCCGAGCGTTGCGCTGCTCGTTCTTGTTCCAGCGCGGATCAGGCTGTCGCGTCATCTGGTCTCCTGCGGTCGAGCCATTCTTGCAGGATGAGGCAGGCCGCCGCCGAATCCTTCTCGCCCGATGCGCGCTCCGGCCGACGCCCCGCCGCCGCCAGCTGCTCCCCCGCCTGCCAGCTGGTCAGCCGCTCGTCAGCGAAGACGACCTCGAGGCCGATGGCGGTCAGCTGCGCCCCAAATGCTCGCGCCGCAGCCGCCTGTGTTCCCTCGCTGCCATCCATGTTGCGCGGCAGGCCGACAACGATCCGTGTCGCCCCCTCGGCGCGGGCCAGCATCGCGACCTGCTCGATATCGCCGGCGAGCTTGCGGCGCAGCAACGCCGGACGAGGGAAGGCCAGCCCGGTCTCGTCGTTGCCGACCGCCACGCCGATGCGCCGACTCCCGTGGTCCAGCCCGATGACGGCGCCCACTAGTTGACGGACGGGACCGCTGATTGGCCGGGCGACTCGGTCGGCGTCTGGACCTCCTCCGTGATGTCGATCCGGAAGGTCAGCCGCGGGAGTCGGTCGAGCCAGGCCGGCCAGAGGTCAACCTCGACATCGCCCTGTGGAGCGAGCTCAGCCTTGGCCTCGGGGACGGTCAGCCCGGCGATGCGGTCGCGCATCTGGGCCTCGTCGATCTCGGCGGCCGCGGCGGCCGTCACCGAAGCCGTGAGGTCCAGCCGCTCTCCAGCGAGCGTCGCCGGCGCAAGGTCCACCCGGATCGAATCGGCCACGATCGCAGTCCCTGGAGGCACCTGATCGGTGAGCGTCAGGAAGGCCGAGGAGGCGGTCGCCTCGGCCTCGGCACGAGAACCGTACGCACGATCGAAGGTCAGCGTCCCCTTCAGCTCGAAGGTGCCCTGGTCCTCCGTGCCCACCAGACCCTCGGGTACCTCGATGGTTGGCACCTCCTCAGCCGGCGGGGCGGCATACAGCCGGTCCGCCTCCCCTGCCAGCGCCGCGTCCAACTGCGCGCGGAGGTCGGCCTCGATGGCGGCCACGACGGCGTCGACGTCCGCCTGCTGGATGACCGCGTGCGACGTCTCCGCGCCTCCGGTCGTGGGATCGGTGTTCGTCACCAACCGGTTGGGGTTATCCGGGAAGCCGCGCAGGAAGAGACGGACGGACGCATCGTCGATCGTGTCGATTGCGCCGGCCGCCACGTTCCCCCCCACGCCGGCCACGACCGCGGACACCGCGACGTTCTTCTGGCCCGGCTCGATCGGTGCACCGAACTTGCCGCGGGGAACCACGATTCGCTCGAGCGTGACGAAGGCGATGCTCCCGCCGACCGAGACGTGCGTCCCCTGGGCGATCTCCACCGCAACGGTGTTCCAGTTGAAGAAGGTGACCGTCCCGCTGGCCGGGATCTGCTCCGGCCGCACCCCGGTGGCCGCGCCGGGCTTGGTGGACTCCAGTTGGGCGGCGACGTGCCCTGCGACATCGACCGTGACCGGAATCGATACAGGCCCGACGGGAGTCGTGGCCGGGGTGATCGTGACCGTTGCGCCTGGCAGGAGCGCGGCGCCCGCCGCGAGGGCCACGACCAGGAGCGCCACCAGCCACGGCCAGCGGGGCAGGCCACGAGCGCGCTTGCGTCCGCGACCAGCTGCACCTGTGCCGCCGGCTGGCGGCGGCAGATGAACCGCCACCGTCTCGTCCATGCCATCGGTGGCGGGGATCGGCCGGGCGGGCTGGGGGCGCGCACCACCGGCGCCGCGCACGACGTGGATTGGGGCACGCATGGGAGTCATCGGCTCCGCCGGGGATGGCGTCGGCGAGGTCGCGTCGGCGACCGATGCAAAGGCAGCGATGCCGGCCTCGCCGGCAAGCGATCGGGTCGAGGCGTCCGCCACCAGCGCCACCGAGCGACCGGTCTCGGCCGCGGCCCGCTGGAGCAGGCGCAGCGCCACCACGCTGGAGGTTGCCCGGCTGCGGCCGGGAGCGACCAGCACGACGCGTCCGGCATCGGCACCGCGCAGGCGGCGGATCACCGAGGTGATCTCGTCGTCGGGCTCGAGGTAGAGGAGCTGCGGCTCGTCGTCCACGGGGCTCACAGCTGCATCGCTCGCACGGCGGCGCGCATCGCGCGCTCGGCCGCGCTGCTGCTGGCGTCGAGGATGAGGGCCTGGTGCGCCAGCGCCATCGGCGTCACGTCCTGACGAGTCGCAAGCTGGCCGCTCGCATCGTGGAGGCCCACCACGTCCGCAGGCGAGAGCGGACGAACCTGGGGCTTCCGCGCGAACGGCAGCCGATGCCACCACTCGTCGCCATCCAGCGCGGCTGCGATCTGAGGCAGCTCTGCACCTCCCCCGCACAGGTAGACGCGTCCCGGCAGCAGCTCACCCTCCGCCAGGTCGCTGATCATCAGCTCCACGCCACCGAGCCACACGCCCGCATCTTCGGCCAGCGCCTCGGCCAGCGTCGCGCGATCGACCTGCTCGGGCAGCTCGCCCTCTGCGGCTGCGAGCTTCAGTGACTCGGCCCGAGAAAACGAGAGCGCGAAGCGCTCGGCCAGCCCCTTGGTGAAGGCCCTGCCGCCGAGCGCCAGCATCTTCGTCCCCGAGATCCCGCCGTGGCGGACCAGCGCCACGTCAGTCGTGCCGCCGCCGATGTCGACGAAGACCGCCCCCGCATCCCCCAGCTCGCCTGGGTCGAGGCAGGTGGCCACCGCGTAGGGCTCGGCGATGACGCCGAGCAGCTTGAGGCCGAGCTGGCTTGCCACCGACTGCAGCGCTCCCAGGTGAACCATCGGTGCGAAGGCATTGAAGACCGACAGCTCGAGCTGCGCGCCGGTGAAGCCGATCGGGTTGCTGACCGGGTAGCCGTCGATCTTGAGCTCGACCACCGCCGCATGGACGAGGCGCACGTCCAGGCGCTCGACGCCGCTCTCCCAGGCAATCCGGCGCTCAGCATCGGCCAGCGCTTCGATCTGCACCTGTTCGACGATCTGCTGGAGTTCAGGCTCGGTCATCGGCGCATGTGGATTCTCGCGGCGCACCGCGCCATTCGAGGTCGTGCCCTTGACCAGCTCGCCGGCGATGCCGATCACCGCCGAGGTCGCCTGCAGGCCCGCCATCTCCCGTGCCTCCTCGAGGGCGCGCGAGCAGTTGGCGACGACCGCGTCGATGTCGCTGACCGTTCCTGACTGCATGTGGGTCAGCCCCTGGCGCTGCCTCCCCGAGCCACGGACCGATCCGACCAGCCGTCCCTCCTCGTCGGGCGTGATGGCCAGCACCAGCGCCTTGGCGAATTCGGTGCCGACATCGAGCGCG
>JBDTMU010000028.1:0-11600 GCA_039934115.1 Chloroflexota bacterium
CCGCCGGACGACGCGCCGACGTGAGCGACGCCTTGCGGGCACGGCCGTATGTGCTGGAGGGCGAGATCACCGTCCATTGCGGCGGAGAAGAATTCTCGGCGCCTCGCGGCTCATTTGTCTTTCTGCCGCGTGGGATCGTCCACGATTGGGACGTCGAAGGGGCGCGGGCGCGTGTGCTCATCCTCACAGCGCCCGGCGGGTTCGATGAGTTTCTGGCGGAGTGGCATACAGCCGAGGATTGGGCGACCAGAGACGCCGTCGGCGCCCGGTACGGGATCACCTTCCCCCGATGAGGAAGATGCGCGGCGTCGGCCAGCTGGCGCTCGCCTCGACCGATCCCAGCCGTGCCGCAGAATTCTACGAGTCGGCCTTCGGCTTTCGGCGCCGTGCGACGGACGATGGCGGCGTCGACCTGGAGCTGGGCGGGTTCGAGCTCAGCTTCCGCCGAGCCGAGCGAGCGGCGCGGGATGGGATGCAGATCGGCTTCCGAGTCGACACGGCGTCCGAGGTGGATGGCTGGGCCCAGGACCTCGCGCTGCGCGGGTTCGCGCTGGTTGGCCCTCCATCGGGCGATCGGTGGGAGGGGACGCGATCCTTCCGGGTGGCAGACCCCGACGGGCGCCAGGTTGCGATCTTCTACCACTACCCATCCTGAGCACGCCCGCGTTGACCCGTTCAAGGGCGCCGGTGTATAGTCGGCCGGCGTTTGCGCATCGGTGTGGGCCACGCGTCCGGATCGGACGGTGGCTCATTTGTTGAAGGAGCGGCAGCACTCATAGCCAAGGATCTCCGAATCAACGACATGATCCGTGTCCGGGAGGTGCGGGTCATCGACGATGAGGGTCAGCAGCTCGGCGTCCTGCCAACCACGGAAGCATTGGCGCTGGCCCAGGAGAAGGGGCTCGATCTCGTGGAGGTCGCTGCCAACGCGGTACCACCGGTGTGTCGCATCCTGGACTACGGCCAGTACAAGTACGAGCTTCAGAAGCGCGAGCGCGAGGCAAAGCGAAAGCAGAAGTCACAGACGTTCAAGGAGATCCGGCTTCGGGTCAAGATCGACGTCAACGACCTGCGGACCAAGCTCCGACGAGCGGGGGAGTTCCTGGAGGAAGGCGACCGCGTCAAGGTCACCGTGCAGTTCCGGGGGCGCGAGATGAGCCACGCCAACCTGGGGCGTGATCTCCTCGATCGAGCAGCCGAGATGCTCGCGGAGAAGGGCGTGGTGGAACGGCCACCGCTCCTTGAAGGGCGCAACATGTTCATCGTGATGGCCCCGCCGGAGAAGCGGGTCGAGAAGAAGAACGGCGCGACCGATGGGGCCACCCCCGGATCGGCCTCGAACGGCGAGACGATCGCCGACGCGGTCGTCGCCAAGGGGCTCACCGTCGAGCCGGAACCTACGGAGCAGGCCCAGCATGCCGAAAATGAAGAGCCACAAGGGAACAGCCAAGCGGTATAAGAAGACCGGCTCCGGCAAGTGGGTTCGCCCCAAGGCGGGGAGCGGCCACCACCTCGAGATCAAGTCGAGCAGCCGCAAGCGTCGCTACGCCGGCAAGACCAATGTCGATCCAGTGCACGCCAAACAGCTGGCCCGGCTGCTTCCCTACAGCTAGAGACTGAACGATGGCCAGAGTCAAGCGCGGCGTCCCGGCGCACAAGCGTCACAAGCGACTCCTCGCCCAGGCGGAGGGCCGCCGCGGCACGCGCTCGAAGCTCGTCCGGCCCGCCCGCGAGGCGCTCTTCCACGCGCTTGTCTATGCGTACCGCGATCGTCGTGACCGCAAGCGCGACATGCGCCGGCTGTGGATCGAACGCATCAACGCTGCCTCTCGCCAGCACGGCATGCCCTACGGCCGCTTCATCGCCGGCTTGAAGTCGGCGGGCGTCGAGGTCGACCGCAAGATGCTCGCCGACCTCGCGATTCGGGATGCCGGCGCCTTCGGCAAGATGGTCGAGATGGCCAAGGCCTCGTTTAGCGGCTAGCCGGCGTTCGTTCGACGCCGGCCCCGGCCCTGCTCCGAAAGAGGAGCGGGGTCGTTTGTTTTACCCGATGATTCCGGAGCATTCATGAGCGATCTTGCCAACCGCCTGCAGCAGCTTCAGACCGATGCCCTCGCCGAGCTGGCCGCAGCCGGCGATGCTCAGGCGGTGGAGAGGCTGCGTGCCTCCCTCTTCGGAAGATCCGGTCGCCTGACGCTGTTGCTGCGCGGCCTGGCGGACCTTGATCCGGCGGAGCGGCCGGCAACCGGCAAGCAGGCAAACGCCGTGCGCGATGCCGTGGAGGCGGCGATCGCCGCGCGCCAGGCCGCGCTGGTCGAGACCGACCACGGTACGCGGCTGACGGACGACTCGATCGACATGAGCGCGCCGGGGCGACCATGGCGGCTGGGGCACCTGCACCCGACCATGACCGTGGAGCGCGACCTGCGGGAGATCTTCCACGCCTTCGGCTTCGAGGTCTTTGAGGGTCCGGAGATCGAGACCGACGCGATGAACTTCGAGGCACTCAACATCCCGCCGGACCACCCGTCGCGCGATCTGTGGGACACCCTGTACGTGGCTGAGGCGGGTGGCGACCCGCGGCAGCCGGCAGCGGACGGCACGATCCTGCGCACCCACACCAGCCCAGTGCAGATCCGGGCGATGCGCGCGCTGGCACCTCCGATCCGCGTGATCACGCCGGGCCGCTGCTTCCGTTACGAGGCGGTCGATGCCTCGCACGGCTTCGAGTTCTTCCAGGTCGAGGGGCTCGTGGTCGACCGGGACACGAGTCTGGCCGACCTCAAAGGAATGCTCGAAGAGTTCGCCCGCGCCCTGTACGGAGAGGCGACCAGGACCCGCTTCCGGCCGGGCTACTACCCGTTCACGGAGCCGAGCGTCGCCTTCGACGTCAGCTGCCTGGTCTGTG
The DNA here is from genome assembly GCA_039934115.1 of Chloroflexota bacterium. Lineage (GTDB taxonomy): Bacteria > Chloroflexota > Limnocylindria > QHBO01 > QHBO01 > CF-167. The sequence goes on from JBDTMU010000028.1 coordinate 2,909, forward strand.
GAGGGTCCGGCTGCGCCGCGTGCGGCCGATCGGGCTGGATGACGATCCTGGGGGCGGGGATGGTGCATCCGACCGTACTGCTCGCCGGCGGTATCGATCCGAACGAATTCCAGGGCTATGCCTTTGGGATGGGGCTCGACCGCATCACGCTGCTGCGACACGGCATCCCGGACCTCCGTCTGCTGATGAGCGCCGATCTGCGCTTCCTCGAACAGTTCCCGGCGGGGCGCTGACACGATGCGCGTGCCGCTCTCCTGGCTGCGCGAGTACGTCGACTTCGACCTTTCACCGCAGGCCCTCGCCGAGGCGCTGACGATGCGGGGCCTGGAGGTGAGCGCCGTCGAGGTGTCCGGCGCGGACTGGACCGATGTGGTCGTTGGGCGGCTTCTCTCCATCGAGCGCCATCCGAACGCAGACAAGCTCTGGCTGACCAGCGTCGATGTCGGGGCGGGCGAGCCGCTCCAGATCGTGTGCGGCGCGGACAACATCTCGGTGGGAGACCTCGTCCCGGTCGCACTCGTTGGTTCGGTGCTCCCCGGCGACCGTCACATCGAACGCAGCAGGATCCGCGGCGTCGAGTCGCAGGGGATGCTCTGCTCCGCGATCGAACTGGGGTTGGGCGACGACGCGGAGGGGATCCACATCCTGGGCACCGGCGACGAGCTGCCGCTGGGCGCCGATCTGCGGCCGCTCCTGGGGGAGGTGGTGCTGGACGTGGACGTCAAGCCGAACCGCGGCGATGCGCTCTCAATGGTCGGGTTGGCCCGCGAGGTGGCGGCCCTGGCCGGTTCATCGGTCCGGATGCCTGAGACATCGGTGAGCGAGGATTCCGGGCTGCCGGTTGGGGACCGGGTCAGCGTGGTGATCGAGGATGCCGAGGGGTGCCCACGCTTCACGGCCCGCTGGTTCGAGGGGGTCGGCAACGGCGCCTCGCCCGGCTGGATGCAGCGCCGCCTGCTTGCGGCCGGCATGCGCCCGATCAGCGCGGTCGTGGACGTGACGAACTACGTCATGCACGAGCTCGGTCAGCCGATGCATGCGTACGACGCGGACGCGATCCCCGACGGGAAGATCGTGGTCCGCCGCGCCCGTGAGGGAGAGCAGTTGGAGACGCTCGATCACGAGAAGCGCACACTCGACGGCCGGATGCTGGTGATCGCGGATGGGGAGCGGGCGATCGGCCTGGCCGGGATCATGGGCGGAGCCAGCACCGAGGTCACCGAGCGCACGACCCGCGTGATCCTGGAGTCGGCGATCTTCCACGGGCCGACCATCCGCAATACGGCGCGACGGCTCGGGCTGCGCTCCGAGGCCAGCCTGCGCCACGAGAAGGGGATCGGGCACTACCTGCCGCGGATCGCCGTCGACCGCGCGGCTCGGCTCATCGCGGAGATCACCGGCGCTCGGGTGGGGCAGGGCATCGTCGACAACGATCCACAGCCGCAGGCCCCGCAGGTGGTGACGCTCGAAATCGCTCGCACCGAGCGCCTCCTGGGCCTGGCCCTCGACGAGGCACGCATCAGGGCGCTGCTGTCACCGCTGCTGTTCGAGGTGGCGGCGGCCGCGGAGGGGCGCGTGGCGGTCACGGTCCCCGAGCACCGCGCGGATGTCGTCGCGGCGGAGGATGTGGCCGAGGAGATCGCCCGCAGCCACGGTTACGAGCAGATCCCGGGTCGGCAGCCGCAGCCCGCCCTGCCGCCCTTCCGTCCCGATCCGAGCGAGCCACGGCACCGGGTACGGCGCGTGCTGGCGGGGTTCGGGCTCGACGAGGTGCTTACTCACGCGCTGATCGGGCCGCGCGATCTCGAGCTGGTGGGCCTCGACCCGCACGATTCGACGCTGGTTCGGGTCGCCAACCCGCTCGCCGAAGCGCACAGCATCATGCGGCCCACCATGGCGGCCTCGATGCTTGCCTCGCTGGCCGAGAACGTGCGCCAGCGGCGAAACGACGCCTGGATCTTCGAGGTGGGCAAGACCTACTGGAGCCTCGAGGGCAACGGGCCTGCATGGGCCGAGACGGCGGGGACCGGACGGTTCGAGGCGTGGCACGTCGGCATCGCATTGCTCGGGCCGCGGGTGCCGCGGTCGCCTGGGATCGGCTTGCAGGAAGGCGAGGTAGCCGACCTCAAGGGAATCATCGAGGCGCTGCATGCCGCGGTGGGCGCACCACAACCTGCCTTCCAGCCGGAGACGGCCGACGAGCGCCACGCTCACCTGCATCCCGGGCGAGCGGCGCGCATCGTCGATCCCACGGGCCACGCCTACGGCCACGTCGGAGAGGTGGACCCGGGGGTGGCCGCCGCGTGGGACCTGCCCCGGCGCCTGGTGATGGCCGTCATCAATCTGCCGCAGCTGCTGGCCCTCGCCCCGGCCGAGGTTCGCGCAGTCTCCGTCCCGGCTGCGCAGCCGCTTGACCGCGACCTGGCGGTGGTAGTGGATACGGACACGCCGGTCGGTGAACTGTTGCGCATCCTGCGCGCGAATGCCGGTCCGTTGCTCACATCGTCGCGTCTCTTCGACGAGTACCGCGGACCGCAAGTCGGAGAGGGAAAGGTCTCGTATGCAGTCGCCCTTCGTTTCCAGCCGGAGGCCGCCGGCGATGAGCGCGCGGTTGAGCGTGCCATGAACCGGATCCGTGGCGCGCTGCAGCACCACCTCGATGCCCAGATCCGCTGACGGCTGCTAGGCTTGCGGCTCTAGGGAGGCACCCATGGAATTCGTGACCAAGCTGGGACTGATCGACCTGTTCATCGTTGCGGCCCTGGCCGCCGGCGTCTTCGCCGGATTCATGCAGGGCCTGGTGCGATACGCGCTCAGTATCGTGGCCGTGATCGTGGCGTTCATCCTCGCCGGGCTGCTGCGCGATCCATTCGACAGCATCCTCGGCGGCTGGTACGTGTTCGGCCCCGAGCTCCGGCTCCAGCTCGTCTTCCTCGTCCTGTTCCTGGGGCTCACCGTCGGCGGTTGGTTCATCGTCCGCATTTTCTGGCGCGGGACCCGCCTGCCGATCGCCAAGCAGCTCGACGAGATCGGCGGCGCGGTGCTCGGCTTCGTCTTCGCGGCCCTCTTGATCGTGATGACCCTGGTGGTGATGGACACCTTCTTCCGGACGGCGTCGGATGCCGCGGTCAACTCGGCGGGCCTGTTAAAGGGCTTCTACCAGGCGATGGACTCATCGGTGTTGGTCGACTTCTTCCGCGCAACGCTGATCCCGACCCTTGGCCAGGCCGCGCGCCCATTCGTGCCGTCCGACATCGGGAAGTTCCTGACGGGGTCGTGAGCCCGGCGGGCGCGGTCGCCGCCGGGGAAGCCGCTACCGGCAACCGCTCGTTGATCGACGACCGGGCCTGGTTCGACCGATCGGCCGCCGACGTGGCGCCGGAGCTGCTTGGCGCGTTCCTGATCCACGAGACGCCCGCTGGCCAGATCGCCGGTCGGATCGTGGAGGTGGAGGCGTACCTGGGCCAGGAGGACCTGGCCGCGCACTCGTCGCGGGGACAGACCGCGCGCAATGGCGTCATGTTCGGGCAGCCCGGGCACCTGTACGTCTACCTGGTGTACGGCATGCACCATTGTGTCAACGTGGTCTGCGGCCCCGATTCCAAGCCCGAGGCGGTGCTGCTGCGCGCCGCCGAGCTGACGCAGGGCGAAGGGCTGGCCCGGACTCGGCGCGGCGACGTCCCAGCCGCCAGGCTTGCCGCGGGACCTGGGAACCTCGCGGCTGCATTCGACATCGATCGGCGGCTGAACGGGGCCGATCTGCTGGCCGGGCCGGTACGCCTGCAGCGCGGTCCGCGACCCGAGGAGATTGATCGGACCGCGCGCATCGGCGTGGATTACGCGGGAGACTGGACCGATCGACCCCTCCGCTATCTGATCCGCGATGACCCGCACCGATCCCGTCGCTGATCCTGCCGCCGGCGCGGCAGCCGATGCGGGAACCCTGCGCGCGCTCGAGTTCGAGGCAATCGTCGAACAGCTCGCCGGCCTGACGGCCTTCGGACCGTCGCGGGAGCTGGCCGAGGGGGCCATGCCGCTGGCCGATTTGGTGCATGTCGGGTTGCTTCACGACCAGACCGACGAGGCCAGCCGGCTCCTGCTGGAACAGTCGCAGGCCACCATCGGAGGTGCCCGCGACGTACGCCAGGCCCTCGAGCGCGCACGTCGAGGCGGGCGCCTGGCGCCGACGGACCTGCTCGATATCGCCGAGACCCTGCGCGCCACCTCGGCTTTCGCGGCGCGCCTCAGTGAATGGCGAGGCACGCACCTCGCCTCGGTTCGCGAGGAGCTGGACGATGCGCCGCAGCTGCGCGCCCGCATCGAGCGCACGGTGGACGAGGCGGGCGAGATCCTCGATTCGGCGTCCGCCGAGCTCGCTGGGTTCCGGAAGCGTCTCCGCACCGCGCAGGACCGTGTGCGCGAGCGACTGAACACCATGCTGCGCTCCAGCGCCCTGGCAGGGATCATCGGCGAGGCGATCGTGACCATGCGCGCCGGCCGCTACGTGATCCCCATCCGTGCCGAGGCAAAGGGGAAGCTCAAGGGGATCGTGCACGACCAGAGCGCGTCGGGGGCGACCCTCTACGTCGAACCGCTGACGGTGGTGGAGCTGAACAACACCTGGACGCAGGCATCCCTCGACGCCGCGCGGGAGGAAGAGCGGATCATCGAAGAGCTGTCGCGCGAGGTGGAGGCGCGCGCCGAGGGGCTGCTTGCCTCGCTGGCGGGACTTGCGCGCGCCGACCTGTGGATGGCACGGGCGCGACTTGGACTGGAGCAGGACGCGGTTCGTCCACAGGTCGACGATTCCGCCGAACTGCTCTCCGCACGACATCCGTTGCTCGGGCCGGGGGCGGTGCCGATCGATCTGCGCATCGGGGAGCGGTTCGGCTACCGGGCCTTGATCGTCACCGGTCCGAACACCGGCGGCAAGACGGTCTCGCTCAAGACCCTCGGGCTGCTGGCGCTCATGCACCAGGCAGGGCTGCGGGTCCCCGCCGCTGACGGCGCGCGCCTGCCCGTCTTCACGCGAGTGGCGGCGGACATCGGCGACGAGCAGAGCATCGCCCAGTCGCTCTCCACCTTCTCCAGCCATCTGCGCAACGTCGTGCGCTTCGTGGCGGTCGCCGGCCCGGGAACGTTGGTCCTGCTCGACGAGATCGGGGCTGGCACCGATCCAACCGAGGGGTCCGCCCTGGCCATGGCCATCGTCGAGCGGCTGCTGGCATCGGGCGCCATGGTGGCGGCCACCACCCACTACGCCGAGCTGAAGGCGTTCGCCCAGGAGCATGAGCTGGTGACCAATGCCTCGGTCGCGTTCGACGTTGCGACGTTGCGACCCACCTACCGGCTGGAGATCGGCCTGCCCGGCAAGTCCCAGGCCTTCGCCATCGCGCAGCGGCTCGGCCTGCCAGCGGAGATCCTCGAGGATGCCCGATCGCGCCTGGCTGCGGAGCACGTGAGCATGGAGGAGACGCTTGCCGCCATCGGTCGCGCCGAGGCCGAGCGCTCCGTCGAGCTGGAGCACGCCAGGGAGCTGCGCGAGGCCGCCGAGGGCGATCGCGAGCGCGCCAAGATAGGGGTGACCCGCGCTCGAGGCGAGGCGGCCCAGATGCTCGCCGATGCCCGACGAGTCGCTGACGAGATCCTGTCCCGCGCCGAGCGGGAAGTGGACGAAGTCCGGCGCGAGCTGACCCGCCAGCGCAACCTGCGGCCACCGCGTCGCGGGGGAGCGGCGGCCACCGTAGCGTTTGAGGCCCTCACCGAACGGGCCGCCCGAGCGCGGTCCGGGGCCGCAGGGACGGACGCGGGCCCGGCTGACGCTGAGGGTGAGGCTGCCCAGCCGCGCGTCGGCCTGTGGGGGCGCAGCCGCACGCTGGGCAGCGCCGGGCGGATCGTGGACGTCAGCGGTCGCACCGGACGCGTCACCATGGAGACCGATGGGGCACGGGTCGTCATTCCCGGAGACGACGTCGAGATCGTGCCCGAGCCGATCGCCGGCCCGCCCCCACGTGACGAGGAGATGGCCGAGCTGAAGCGCCGGGCCGCCAGCCGCATCGCTCCGCGCCTCGACCTGCGGGGGGAGCGTGTCGAGGCGGCGCTCGAGCAGCTGGGTGCCTACCTCGACGAGGCGCTGCTGGCAGGCCTGGATGAGGCGGTGATCGTGCACGGTGCCGGCACCGGAGCTCTGCGCCGCTCGATCAGGGAGTACCTCGCCGACCATCCGCGCGTGCGATCTACGCGGCCCGGTCGACGCGAGGAGGGGGGCGACGGCGCGACCGTCGCCGAGCTCTAGAGAACCGGCGATGGCGGCGGCGGGGTCGGGGTCGGGGTGGGCGTCACGACCGGAGTCGGAGTAGGAGCTGGTGTCGGCGTGGGCAGCGGGGTCGGGGAGGGCGTCGGTGACGGGCTGGGCGACGGCGTGGAGGTCGGGATCTCGCCTGGGGTGCAGGTCTCGATTGGCGCGAGCGGAGCGTCGAAGGCCGGCGAAGGCGACCGGCGCACCTCGCTCTCCTTGCCGATGTAGCGCGCGATCCACGTCCGGTTGGCCTCTTCCCAGGTCGGGTGCGACCCCTCGTAATCGACCAGATCGAGGTAGACCTTCTCCTCCGGTGCCTGCGAGCTCGGCGAAGCGCCCGGAGCCGCCGAGGCAGGAGCTGGATCGCCACAGCCTGGCTGCCAGATCTTGCCGGTGGCCGCCTCAATGGCCAGCTTGACGTGCAGCGAGTCACGCTGCGTCGGCTGGTGCGCGGCGGCGAAGTCCTCCGTCACCGTCTCGGTGGTGAACTCGCCCGGCAGCATGCCGCTCAGGGCATCAACCTCGACCGCAACGATGTCCGCGGGTCGCGGGAATTCGCGCAACGGCAGCTGGTTGGCCGCCGTGACCTCGGCCATGTAGTCGTGCCAGATGAAGGTCGGGCCATCGGCGGCGAAGACGTCCTTGATCGCCGAGAAGTCGCTGTTGCCGACCCAGACCCCGGTGATGATCGCGCCCTCGTCGACCTGCGAATCCTCGTCTGGCGCCAGGTAGCCGAAGGCCTGCAGGTCGCGGAAGTCGTTGGTGGTGCCGGTCTTCAGGGTTGCCGGACGGCGACCCGCATCGGTGCTCAGCTGGAAGCGCTGGCCCCAGATGATGTTGGTGGCGGGGTTGGTGTTGTCGGCCAGGATGTCGGTCACCAGGTAGGCCGCGTCCTCGCTCAGGACCCGTTCCGGCTGAGGTGCATCCGTGGCGTAGTCATAGATGACGGTGCCATCGCGGTCGGTGATCTTGTCGATCACGAACGGTTCGGAGAGGGTGCCGCCGTTGGCGATGGCGCCGTACGCCCCGGCCAGGTCGAGCATGTGGACGCCGATGGTGCCGAGCGTGAGGGAAGGCACGGCCACGTCCTTCTGCTGCGGGTCCCACTGCAGCCCGAGCCGCTCCCCCATGTCGACCACGTTCTGGGTACCGATCAGCTGCTGCACCTTGGCGACCGGGATGTTCCACGAGTACTTGAGCGCATCACGCACGCGGACCGGACCACGCTCGTTGCCACTGGCGTTGGGAACCGAGTAGCCCTCGGCCACGATCCCTTTGACGTCCATGAGCATGGTCGCCGGCGTGATCGTACCGCGCTCGAAGCCGGTGGCGTAGGTGATCGGCTTGAAGGCTGACCCCGACTGTCGATAGGCCTGGCCCACCACGTCGTACTGCGGCTGGTGAGCCGGTGTCGCCTCCCCGTAGTAGTTGGCTGAGCCGACGTAGGCCATCACGGCCCCAGTCCGGTAGTTGATCGTCACCAAGGCGTCGTTGTTGATGTTGCGGTCCTGGAGTTGCTTGATCCAGGTCAGTGCGGCCTCTCCGTACTTCGCGGTCAGCTCCTCGTCGCTGAGCCGGTCGAGGTCGTAGGCGACGCCCGCCCACTTCTCGGCGCTCAGCTGGTAGCCGTTGTAATTGAGAGTGGTGCTGATGACCAGGCCGCCACGATCGAGCAGATCCTCGTTGCCGAGCAGCTCAGCCGCTGCGCGGCGTACGGCGTAGACGAAGTGGGGAGCCTTGTACTGCCGATTCAGTGGCGGCACCAGCACGATCTGCTCGGCGGCAGCCCGGTCCCGGGCGGCCGGGGTGATGGCACCGGTCTTCACCATGCCGTTCAGGACGAAGCCCTGGACCCGGATGGCGTCGGCATCCGGCGGGACGACGAGGATCGTGTTGCCAGCCGCATCCGTTGACGGCACGGCCACCTGCGTCGGATCGAGGGCTGAGGGGGCGCGCACGAGCCCCGCCAGCATCGCCGCCTCGCCGATGCTCAGCTGGTTCTCGGGTGCCGGCGAGGTGATGTCCTTGCCGAAATAGCGATTCGCGGCGGCCCAGATGCCGTACGCGTTGTTGCCGTAATAGACCTGGTTGAGGTACATCTCGAGCAGCTTCTGCTTGCCCTCGGTGCCGGGATAGGCATCTCCGACCTGCAGGGCGAGCAGCGCCTCCTTGATCTTTCGCTCCCAGCGCCGATCGGGGTTTGTCAGCAGGTCCGCATCGAAGAGCCGGATGCGCACCAGTTGCTGGCAGATGGTCGAGGCGCCCGAGACCGTCTCCGAGGCGGAGAAGTTCTGGAGCGCGGCACGCACGATCCCCTTGAAGTCGATGCAGGGGTTCGTCCAGAAGGTCTGGTCCTCCGCCGCGACCTGGGCGTCGGCCATCACCTGCGGGATC
>JBDTMU010000029.1:0-11525 GCA_039934115.1 Chloroflexota bacterium
GCGCCGTGGTACGAGCGGTGATAGGCCATCACCTTCTGCCGCCCGGTGACGATGCGCGCCATGCGCAGGGCGTTTTCGTTCGCCTCTGCACCGCCCAGGGTGAAGAAGAACTTCTTCAGGTCGCCAGGCGTGACCTCGGAGAGGAGTTCGCCCAGCCGGCCTCGCACCTCGGTCGCGAACTGCGGGGCCGCGAATGCGAGCTTGTTCGCCTGTTCGGTGATGGCGTCCGCCACCCGCTTGTTCCCATGGCCGATGTTGACGCTCATCAGCTGGCTGTTGAAGTCGAGATATCGCTTCCCGTCCGGGTCCCAGAAGTAGACCCCCTCGGCCCGCTCGATGACGATCGGGTTGACCTTCGACTGGGCGGACCAGGAGAAGAAGGTGTACTCGCGGTTGAGGCGCAGGATCTCGTCGGTGGTGAGCCGACCGGTGGCTGTGGCGGTCATCGGTACCTCGGGCGCGGCGGTGCGCTGATCGTGTGGGAGGCGATTAGACCACACGCGGGGTAGTCTCTAGGTGCATCGCTGAGGCCTTGGAACTGCAGCCGATTACTGTGGCTTATCGTCGTGCCCCGGAGCCCTCCCATCGGTGCTGTTTGATAACCCCCGCTTCTATGGCGACACCGATGAACCCCCATCGGTGCATAGGCATTACGCAGGGTTATCTAGCAGCATCTGATGTATTGCCACAGCGCACACGTATGCCGGCATTTCGTGCTCAGGCCTGGTTCCGATTCCGACCGTCGCCGGTCACCGGAAGGGAGGGTTAGCGCGCAGCTGCGCGCAGGATTGCGTCGGCGGTGCGATCGATATCGGCTTCGGTGGTCGACCAGTTGCTGACGCTGATTCGGATTGCGGCCCGCCCCTGCCAGGTGGTGCCGCCCATCCACGCCACGCCTCCATCCTGGACCCGAGTCATTACGTCGCGGGTGAAGGCGTCGTCGTCGCTGCCGTCGGGTGCCGTGAATCGGACCAGCACCTGGTTCAGGACGACCTCGTTCATGATCTCGACCCCATCGGCCGCCCCGAGTCGCTCGACCATGCGGCGGGCCAGGCGGCAGCAGCGCTCGACCATCTTGCGGACCCCGTTCCGCCCCAGCGATCGGAGCGCCGCGTAGACGGTGAAGACCCGAGCCCGGCGCGAAGAGTCGAGCACGAATTCCCAGCCGTCGCGCTGGTCGTGGTCCTGCATCAGGTAGGGCGCCCGGGTCGACATCGCGGCGCGCTGCGCAATCGCGTCGCGAACCGCCACGAAGCCACAGTCGTAGCCAACGTTCAGCCACTTGTGGGCGTCGGTCGCCCACGAGTCGGCGTGACCAACCCCCGCAACCAGATAGCGGAGCGAGGGGCTGACGTTGGCCCACAGCCCGAACGCGCCGTCGACGCGGATCCAGGCGTTGGGGTGGCCGGCGACGGCGTCCGCGACTGCATCGGCAGGGTCGAAGGCGCCGGAGTTCACGTTGCCGGCCTGGATGCAGACGATGGTCGGCCCACCGCGTTGCCCAGACCGGCACCGGTTGGGAAGCCAACCCCCGCGTCGGCGGGCAGCCCGAGCAGGTCGAGCATCCAGGATCCTGCCACCAGCTCGGCGGCGGCCGCCGCCGGGGACAAGGCGTGCACCACAGCGTTCTGGACCAGGCGCCCGTCAGCCAGTCGGCGCCAACCGCCGCGGGCAGGGCTCCCCCGACCACGAACCCGAAGTACCTCGGCCCGGCAGACGCGACGAGCCCGGGGTCCAGAACGCGGGCCATCTCCTCGACCACCGCCACCGGATCCTCCCCGTCGTCCGGGAGCGGCCCGCCAAGCTCGGCCGCAAGGCTCGCGGCGTCGGTCAGTGCGCCGACATGGCGCTCCGGCAGCCCCGCGACGAAAGCGATGCCGAACTCCGCCGCTCGGCGCATGGCCCGTTCCTGGTCTCCCATGGCTATGCGACCGTCGCGCTCGGCGCGCGCAGTTTCTCACCGACGAGGGTGGCAAGGCGCTCGGCGATCGCCCACCAGTCGAAGGACTCAGTCACGTCCGACGCATTCACGATGAGGAGTCGCTCCCCGGGGATGTAGATCGGGATGATGCGGTCGAGGATCGCCTCGATCTCATCGCGGAACGCATCGCTGGTGGACCGCACGCCGTCTGCCTGCAGCGCAACGTCGGGCAGCAGCCGCACGAACAGGTCATAGGTCGTGGCCCAGTGGCGGATGAGCGGCTCCACCCCGAACGGGTCGGCGCCATCGGTCACCCGCAGGAAGTACGCGAAGTTGTCGACCACGGACCGATCCGTCACGAGCACCTCCGCCCGTCTCCGAAGCTCGAGCTCCTGCTGGATCTGCGCCATCAGCACCCAGAGCTGCGCCTCCGGCGTGGCCCCCTCGTTGAGGCCGAGCGGGTTGAAGCGGATCACCTCGCGGCCGACCTCGACGCTGCGCCCGGCCCGCCCAACGGTGCTGGCGAAGGCGTGCACCGCATTCGTCTTGCGCACGGAATGCGAGCCGATGAAGGCGATCTTGGCCGGATGGTTCCAGGGCATCGGTGCGGGGCAGTGTATCGCTGCGTACGGGTGGTCGAGGCTGGGGCGCTTGCTTCTCACGAGCGGGGACCTATGGCCGGCCAACGGGCAATTGCCGCGCCTACCCCTCACCCGATGAGAATTCTGGCCCCGCACTGGCCGGATCTGCGCCCAGCCGTGACGGTGTTCTCCCCGGTCGAGAATTAAGGTTCCCCGGCCGGGTTCGGACGTTCACCGGGTAGACCCGCGGGGTAGGCTTGCGGCATGACCGACGAGCGCACAGCCGCCTGGGACCCGTCGCCCCCAGGGGCGTACGCAGCGACCGCCGCATCCGGCGGCGTCGTGGCGGCGGGCGTGATCCTGCTGGTGATCGCGACGCTGCTTGGGATCTTCGGGATCCTTGCCATCCTCGGCGGCGCGATGATCGGCCAGATCTCGAACCTCTCGGGCCAGACCGGCCTGACCGAGGAGCAGGCCAACGCCCTCATGACCGTCGGGCGCGCGTTCATCTTCGTGCTCGGCGGGGTGGCCGTGGCGATCGGCCTCGCCCATCTGCTGTCGGGGATCGGCGTCCTTCGGCGACGAGGCTGGGCACGCATCCTGGGGCTGGTGATGAGCGTCCTTGGCGTGCTCGTCTGGCTCCTGGTGCTGGTGAGCTCAGGGCTGGCTGCGGTGCAGCCGATCCCGGCCGGCTACCTGCAGGACTCCGGGCTGACCGTCGAGGAGTATCGCTCGATCGCGGGCGCCGGCTGGATCATCGGGATTGTCTTCGCGGCGATCGGGCTGGCGGCCTACACCTACGTCCTGGTCGTGCTCATCCGGAGAGGGCGCGAGTTCGCCTGACGGGCTCCGGGAGGCCGATCGGCTGGGGTGTAGAGTATCGGCTCCTTCGATCATTTCACCGCCCGAGGGGCGAGGAGGAACCCGATGGCGCGAGTCGTTCGCGCGGCCCTGTTGCAGGCCGATTGGACCGGCGACAAGGAATCGATGATCGCCAAGCACGAGAGGTATGCGCGCGAGGCTGCCAAGCAGGGCGCCAAGGTGATGTGCTTCCAGGAGCTCTTCTACGGCCCCTATTTCTGCCAGGTGCAGGACCCGCAGTACTTCGCCTACACCGAGAAGATCCCCGGCGGACCGACCACCGAGCGGATGCAGGCGCTGGCGAAGGAGACCGGCATGGTCCTGATCGTGCCGATGTACGAGGAAGATGCGGAGACGACCGGCATCTACTACAACACCGCCGCGGTGATCGATGCCGACGGCACGTACCTCGGCAAGTACCGCAAGACGCACATTCCGCACGTCAAAGGCTTCTGGGAGAAGTTCTACTTCCGCCCCGGCAACATGGGCTACCCGGTCTTCGACACCGCCGTCGGGAAGGTCGGGGTCTACATCTGCTACGACCGCCACTTCCCGGAGGGCGCCAGGGCGCTGGGGCTCAACGGGGCGGAGCTTGTCTTCATCCCCTCCGCAACGTCACGCGGGCTCTCGGAGTATCTCTGGCGGGTGGAGCAGGTCTCGCATGCGCTCGCCAACGGGTACTACGTCGGGACGATCAACCGGGTCGGGATCGAGCCGCTCGGCGACGACGACTTCTACGGCCAGTCCTACTTCGTGGATCCCCGTGGCCAGTTCGTCGGGGACGTGGGCGACGCGCACAAGGAGGAGCTGCTGGTGCGCGACCTCGACATGGACATGATCACCGACGTCCGGCAGCTGTGGCAGTTCTACCGCGACCGACGTCCGGATGCCTACGCCGATCTCGTGCGTCCGTAGCCCACGCTAGATTTGTGGCGGCCTTGGTACGTATAGGACTACTACGACACCGATGACCGGCCCAAGCGTGGATTCACGCGGCCTTCCGCGCGGTTCTAGTCCTCATGGTGCTCAGGCGGCGCGTCGTCCGGCGCTCACGCGCCGATGTAGTCCGTATAGGACTACGGGCGCCGAGGCATCGAGGTAGCCGATGGACTTCGGATTCACGCTCAAGCCCGAGAACGACCTCAAGCGCACCGTCGACCTGACGAAGCGCGCCGAGGCCAACGGCTTCAGCTACGGCTGGCTCTTCGACAGCCACGTCCTGTGGCGCGAGGCGTACGTGCTGCTGACGCTCATGGCGCAGGCCAGCGAGCGGCTGCGACTCGGCACCTGCGTCACCAACCCGGCAACGCGCGAGCCGTCCGTGACGGCATCGGCGCTTGCGGTCCTCGACGAGCTGAGCGGGGGACGGATGGACCTGGGGATCGGCCGCGGCGACAGCGCAAGGCGCATGCTCGGCAAGCCACCGACCAGCATGAAGACGCTGGAAGAGGCGATCTCTGTGATTCGCGACCTGGTCGAGGGCCGCGCGGTGACCTTCGAGGGGACGGAGCTCATCTTCCCGTGGACGGGCAAATGGAAGCTCCCGGTGTGGGTCGCAGGCTATGGACCGATGGCCCTGGCCATGACCGGCCGTGTGGCCGATGGGCTGATCCTGCAGCTGGCCGATCCCGACCTGATCCGCTGGTTCGTGTCACAGCTGCGCGAGGCGGAGGCGGCCGCGGGTCGTCCGGCGGGCAGCGTCAAGGTGCAGGCGGCCGCACCGGCGCACATCGGCCCGCGCGAGCTCGGCCGTGATCGGACCCGATGGTTCCCGGCGCTGGTCAGCAACCACGTCGTGGACCTCGTCAACAAGTATCCGCGGGAGCAGCTGCCGGAGGCGCTGACCGGGTATGTCGGCAACCGCGAGGGATACGACTACCACCACCACGCCGAGGTCGGGTCGGGCAACGCCGCCTTCGTGGGCGACGAGGTGACGGACCGCTTCTGCGTCCTGGGCGAGGCGGAGGAGCACATCGCCAAGCTGAACCAGCTGGCCGATGCCGGCGTCGACCAGTTCAACATCTACCTCATGAACGGCGACGAGGAGGAGCAGCTCGAGGCCTACGGCCGCGAGATCGTGCCGCTCCTTCGGGAAAGGAGAGCGGCGTGAATCGGACCCGGCTCAGCCTCTACTACCTCGCCGGCTACCTCACCTTCGCGGGCCTGGCCCTGCTCCTGGTCCCGACCTTCGCGCTCAACCTGCTCCTGTCGAATGGCGACTACGGGGAGGTCTTTCCGCGCGTGGCGGGCATGCTCCTCGTCGGCCTGGCGATCCTGATCACGCAGATCATTCGCCACCGGATCGAGGTCCTCTACTCGACGACGTTGGTGGTGCGGCTCTTCTTCCTTGTCGTGTTCGCCTACCTCTATCTGTCGAGCAGCGATCCCTTCTTCCTGGTCGTCTTCGGGATCGTCGCCCTGGGGGTCATCTTCACCGGGTACTCGTACCTGAGCGAGCGCGGGACGCATGACTGACCTCGGGCAGCTGGAGACTGCGGCGGAGGAGCGCTGGCTGGCGCAGTGGCTTGTCGGGCCGACCCGCATCCGGTACGAGGAGCTGCCACCGCAGGCCGGCGATCCCGCGCCGGACCTGACGCTCGCTGACACGTCGGGCGAGCCGCGGCACCTCTCCGACTTCTGGGCCCATGGCCCCTTGCTCGTCATTTTCATGCGGCACTTCGGGTGCTCGTGCCTGATGGAGCGATGGGAGGGGCTGAAACTAGAGCTCAAATCGTTCACCGATGCCGGCGCCCGTGTCGTCGGCATCTGCCAGGCGGAGCCAAACCGTGCACGCGCAGTCGCCGAGCGACGCGAATACCAGTTCCCGCTGCTTTGCGATCCGGATCTCTCGGCATACCGGGCCTTTGGCCTGCTCGAGGGGCAGCCGTCCCAGATCCTGCATGACTTTCCCTGGCGGCCGAACGACGAGGAGACCGGGCGGACCCTCTTCATCGAGCCGCGGCGGGGGACTGAGCGCGCGGTGGTCGACTCCCCGTGGCAGCTCCCCGGGGAGTTCGTGATCGGCTCGAACGGGCGCATCGCCCTGGCGCACCGCTACCAGTATTGCGAGGACTTCCCGCCAAAGACCGTCCTCCTCGGCGCGATCGCCGCGGCCGAAGCCTGAGGATGACCACCGTGGTGCGCAAGATCGACCAGCTGCGCCAGAGCATCGCGCCCTTCATGGCGTTCTTCGCCGGCCCGTTCAGCAGGCTGAATGGAAATCCGGACGTCGCCAACTTCGCCGTTGGCAACCCGCAGGACTTCCCGATGGCGGCCTACGTCGACTCGCTGCGCGCGCATCTCGAACCGCGTCGCCGCGACTGGTTCGCCTACAAGGACAGCGAGCCGAAGTCGAGGATCGCCGTTGCCCGCGGCCTGTCGAAGCGCACAGGAATGGACTGGGACCCCGCCGACGTGGCGATGACCAACGGCGGATTCGCGGCGCTGGCGGTCGCGATGCGAGCGCTGGTCGAGCCGGGCGACGAGGTCATCTTCCTCTCGCCACCATGGTTCTTCTACGAGTTCATGATCCTCGCCGCCGATGGCGTGCCGGTCCGACTGCACCTCGCCCCGCCGGCCTTCGAGCCCGACCTCGAGGCGATCGCGGCGGCGATCACGCCGCGCACCCGCGTACTGATCTTCAACTCGCCGCACAACCCCAGCGGACGGGTCTATCCGCTCGAGACGCTCGAGGCGCTCGCGGGGACGCTGACCGATGCCTCAGCCCGCATCGGCCACCCGATCTTCCTGGTCTCCGATGAGCCCTACAACCGGATCATCTTCGACGGAGGCACCTTCCACTCACCGGCGGAGGCGTATCCGCACACGGTCGTCACCTATTCCTACGGGAAGCAGCTACTGGCACCCGGTCAGCGCATCGGCTACCTGACCGTGCCACCCACCATGCCCGACCGAGAGGCGTTCCGCGAGACCGTCTTCGTCGCCCAGTTCGCGACCGGCTACGCCTTCCCGAATGCCCTGTTGCAGCACGCGATCGAGGATCTCGAGGAGCTGTTGATCGACATTCCCGCCATGCAGCGCCGGCGTGATCGGCTGGTCGGCGCCCTGCGCGAGATCGGCTACGAGACGACCATGCCCGAGGGCAGCTTCTATGTCATGGCGCGTGCCCCGATCGCCGATGACGTGGCCTTCACCGACCTGCTGGCGAAGCACCGCGTGCTGGTCCTGCCGGGAACGATTGTCGAGGTGCCGCGCTGGTTCCGGGTCAGCCTCACCGCAACCGATGAGATGGTCGAGCAGGGGATTCCCGGATTCGCAGCCGCCTACGCGGAGGCGCGCTCATGAAGCCCGCGTTCGTGGCCGTGAACACGCCGTTGATTCACAGGATCGGCGAGGAATAACGGATGCGCACGCTCATCAAGAACGGCACCATCGTCAACGCCGACGCCACCAGCCGGGCCGATGTCCTCGTTGATGGCGAGAAGATCGCCCTGATCGGCACCGACCTGGCTGCGGCCGCCGACCGCACCGTGGACGCATCGGGCAAGTGGGTCATTCCGGGTGCCATCGACGTGCACACCCACATGGAGCTGCCCTTCGGTGGGACGGCTGCCAAGGACACCTTCGAGACCGGGACCCGGGCGGCCGCCTTCGGTGGGACCACGACCATCATCGACTTCGCGGTCCAGTCGCGCGGCAAGGCGCTCCGCGACGGGCTCGACGCCTGGCATGCCAAGGCCGATGGCAACGCCTGCATCGACTACGGCTTCCACATGATCATCAGCGACGTCCGCGACGACGTTCTGGACGAGATGGACACCCTCGTCGACGAGGGGGTGACCACCTTCAAGCTCTTCACCGCCTACCCCGGCGTCTTCTTCTCCGATGACGGGGCGATCTTCCGGGCGATGCAGCAGTCAGCCAAGAACGGCGGCCTGATCATGATGCATGCCGAGAATGGCATGGCCATCGACGTGGTGGCCGGACAGACCTTCGACGCCGGCGACACGGATCCCTATTACCACGGGACCTCGCGCTCGCCCGTGCTGGAGGGCGAGGCCACCAACCGGGTGATTCGCCTGGCAGAGGTGGCCGGTGCGCCGGTCTATATCGTCCATCTGTCGGCGCGCGAGGCGCTCAACGAGGTGCGGCGTGCCCGCGACGAGGGGCTGCCGGCCTTCGCGGAGACCTGCCCGCAGTACCTCTTCCTGTCACTCGAGGACATGGGGGACGGCTTCAACGGCGCCAAGTTCGTCTGCTCGCCACCCCTGCGCCCTGCTGATCACCAGGAGGATCTCTGGATCGGCCTCCGCAAGGACGACCTGCAGGTCGTCTCGACCGACCATTGCCCGTTCGACTTCCACGGCCAGAAGGAGATGGGCGTCGGCGACTTCCGCAAGATTCCGAATGGGCTGCCCGGCGTCGAGAACCGGGTTGACCTCCTCCACGACGGCGGCGTGGTCACGGGCCGGCTGACGCCGAACCGATGGGTGGAGGTCATCTCGACCGCCCCCGCGCGGATGTTCGGCATGCCGCAGAAGGGCGCGGTCGCGGTCGGGCTGGACGCGGACCTCGTGATCTACGACCCAGCCCGCAGGCACACGATCAGCGCCTCGACCCATCACATGAACGTCGACTACTCCTGCTACGAGGGTCGCGAGGTGACCGGCGCCGCCGATGTCGTCCTGTCGCGCGGCAAGATCCTGGTGGACGCCGACGAGTGGCTGGGGGCGAAGGGCGACGGCAGGTTCCTGAAGCGTCAGCGCAGTGAGTATCTCAAGTAGGCATGGTCGGGTATCCTCGACGACTCACTGACCAACCTGCCAACTGGAGGAGTCTTCTGGTGAACCGATTCCTGACCGTCGCCGTGACTGCGGTCGCTGGCCTCGTCCTCGTTGCGTGCGGCCCGGCAGCGTCGAGCAGCTCGAGCGGGCAATCCAGCGCGCCCTCGTCCGCCACGTCCGACGGACCGGCGTCATCGGGAGCCGGGGTCCTGCCGTCCTTCACCGAGGGTGCGGTCGCCGACCTGGAGGCGCTCATCCCCGACACCGTCGGCGATCTCGCCATGCAGAAGACCAGCACACGGGGCGACGAGTTCCTGACCTCCTCGGATGGCGACCCGGCCGTGGCCAAGTTCGTCACCGACCTCGGGGTGTCGCCAAGCGACATCTCGATCGCGATCGGCTATGGCTTCAGCGCGGACGCCTCGTCAAGCCTGGGGATGTTCGTGTTCCGTGCATCGGGTGCCGATACGAACCGGCTCATCGCCGCCTTCAAGGAGGCCAACGACTCTGACCGCGAGACCCCGTTGGTATGGTCCAACACCACGGTCGGCGGCAAGCAGGTCGAGTCAGCGGTCGACGGCGAGACGACGTACTACCTCTACGCCAAGGGCGACGTGCTCTTCTTCCTGTCCGGGGATCCGGCCTCCACCGAAGAGGCCATCAGCGGACTCCCCTGAGCGCCGCCCGGCGGCGATCTTCGTCAACGAGGGGGCCGGCTCGGCGCACTCGACGCGCGTGCGCTCGGCCGTGGCGCTGGCGCGCCGCGCACTTGACGCGGACCTCCACGTCACAGCCACCCGTGACCGCGACGAGTTGCGCGCATTCATGGACGAACGCCTGGGTGAATACGGCACGGTGGTGATGGTGGGCGGCGACGGTTCGCTGGGGGTCGCCTACAACGCCGTGGCCGATCGGCCGAACGTGACCCTGGGCTACATCCCGGCTGGGTTTGGCAATGCGACGGCACACCTGCTGAACCTGCCCCGCCATCCCGCCGCCCTGGCCGGCGTCCTGCTGGCCGCTGATGCCCGCTCGATCGACCTGGTGGCGGTCAACGGTCGCCTTGCGCTCTTCGCGGGCGCGGGCTGGGACGCGCAGGTCGCACGCCGATACGCCGCCGGGGGCGCGCAGCGCCTGCGGGGCTGGGCGACCGCAGTGACCGCCTCACTGCCGGATCTCGGCCGCCGGCATCGGGTCAAGGTGGTGGCTGACGGCGAGACGATCCATGAAGGACCGATGATCCTGACGGTCGCCAGCACTACCCCGTTCTATGGCCGCGGACTGCTCGTCAATCCGGGTGCCCGCCCCGACGCTGGACTGCTGACGGCGAGGGTCTATCCGGGGCCTGCCATGCGCATGGCGGCAGAGGTTGGACGCTGGGCGACGCGGCGCAACCCGGCAGCCACGGGCATTGCGGCGAGCACGTTGACCATCTCCAGCCTGACCTCACGGCCGATTCCGGTGCAGGCCGATGGCGACCACATCGACGAGGCGCACGAGTGGCAATTCGAGGTCCGGCCGGCCGCGGTGCGCCTCATAGGGAAGTGGTGATCGCTATACGGAGAAGGCTCTTCGCACCTGGTCCAGCGCCGCAAAGGCCGCCCGCCACGCTCGCTGGACGCCGCTGCCGTGGACACGCACCTCGACCATTGGCAGGCTCACCGTGCCCGATATGGAAACGCGGACACGGCTGCGGCCGTGGGCATCGGTCGGCAGCAGGGACAGCTGGATAACCGCGTCGGCGACCGAGGTTGAAGCGGCTCCACCGGCGTCCAGGACCCCGCCAATGAACCGCGCTCCAGCGCCTGCGTTGGCGGCGGCTAGGATGGAGAGCAGCGACCCGCCCGTGTCCGCCTCCCAGGACGCGACCGTCGTGGCGCCAGCCCGTCCGAGGGCGGCGAGCGCCAGGGATGCGAGATCGGCTTCATCGGTGCCGTAGACCGACCCGCCGAGGGCCGCGAGCGCGCGGGCAATCGGGGCGTCCAGCGCTCGAGCTTCGCCGCGGGTCCAGAAGCGCAGATGCACACCGTCGTCATGCGCGTAGATCCCCGCCTCGATGCCCGCCCCGGGCTCGACCAGCAGGTCGCCGACCAGCTCGGCGAGCGCGGACTCGCCGATTCCGAAGGTCTTCACCGTGCGCGAATGGACGGGCCGCAAGGCGAAACGCTTGGCCAGCCGAGGGGCGACCTGCTCCTCCCACATGCGCCGCATCTCCGACGGGACTCCGGGCATCAGGAGCGTGACCGAGCCGTCCCGGTCCACCCACCAGCCGGGCGCGGAGCCGATCGGGTTGGGGAGCGCCTCGGCCGACGGCACGCGCAGTGCCTGCCGCAGGTTGGACTCGGGCATCGCGCCGAAGGCAGCGAAGCGCTCACGCAGCTGTGCCTCGAGGGTTGGGTCGGGGACCAGCTCCTCGCC
>JBDTMU010000030.1:0-11371 GCA_039934115.1 Chloroflexota bacterium
GTCTTGCGACACCGGCTCCTAAAGCCGGCGCGTCTGCCGTTCCGCCACTCGCCCGCGGATGCGTGGACGGCGCGATAGCCGGGATGGAGTCTACGTCAGCTCCGCTTCGATGTTGCTAACCGTGAACCGCTTCCTTCGTCTGAGCACCCCACGGGCGCCCTGCCCAACGCTCCCGCCCACCAGCGTCGCCAGAACCCATGCCAAGAGAGCCACGACGAGTCCGTTGCGAATGTTCAGCAACCAAACAACCGCACGATCTTGCTCGATCAACTGCTGGTAGAAGAGGGGATGAATACCGACTGATAAGGCGCCAATGACCGCTGCCAGCCAGAACTGCCCACGAGAGAGGAAGGCGGCAAGTGGCAGCAGCCAGACGATGTACTGGGTTGAGAAGACCTTGTTGGTGACCAGCAGAAGCAGGATGAAGGCGCTCGCAATGGCGACAATCGTGCGGGGTTGAACGGCGCCCCTGAATCGCAGCTCGCGCCGATACAGGGTCAGGGTTAGGGCGGCGAGTGCTACGAAACAGATCGAGCTCAACCAGGGCTGGATCGCCAGGTAGAGTTGGGCAGCGGTCCCTGACACCTGCACGGCACTGTGTTCGAACGTTAGCGGGATTGGCGCTCCGTTCCATCCTCGTACGAGGAGGATCAGTCCGGCGGGCAGCGTCTCGAGTTGCAGGCCTCTGTCGGCCTGGTAGGTCACAAAGCCCAACGCGCGGTCGCCGGCTAATAGGACACCCGGCAACAGCCCGATGGCCACGGTCGCCACCAGGCCCCCGCCAAAGCCGGCCAGCCGGCGCCTGTCGATCGGTGCCAGCCACACCACCGCCAGCGCCGGCACGAGCACGAGCGGATAGACTTTGGCGAGAACACCCAGCCCGAGGGCGACACCGGCAAGTGAGGCGCGGCCCTCGAGGACCCAAAGGATGGCAAGCGCTGCGAGGACGGCTGGCAGGAGGTCGAAGCGCCAAGCCAGCGACGGTGCCGCGACGATGACGAGGACCAGGACTCTACCTGCGATGGCGCGGCTGGCAGCAGCACCGCCATGGGTCGTGCGTTCCCGAGCGAGCCTGTTGGCCATCTGGCTTGCGACAATCACGAGCGCGACCAACAAGAGGCTCTCCCATGCGGTGAAGAGCCAGCGGTAGGTCTCAAGATTGGGCGGCGACCACGGCCAAGCGAAGTACGGTACGGCCATCGCCAGGAGCGCAAGCGGCGGGTACTCGAGCGCGAAGTCGCGATATGGGACAGCGCCGCGGGCCAGCGCCTCCGCGTTGTGCAGGTAAACGAGGACGTCGGCCTGGTGCGGAAGGAGCGCCGCTGTCGGCGTCAATGCGTTGATCAGCACAATCACGAACGCAGGCGCGAGTAGCAGCTCGGCTGGGGGCCACCAGCCAGGTCTCGAATCGCGTTTTCGGACCATGGCTCCCTCAGGCTTGGACGCGGTCTACGTCAGGTCCGCTTCGACCAGCCGGCGTAGTCGTCAGGGGCGGGACCCGTCGCGGTGTTGTGGCCCGCAGCCTTTTTGTCTGGCGCTGAGCCGCGGGGCGTGGCCGTCGCGCGGCTCTCATCGGTCAGGAAGCGCTGGATCGCCTTGCGCGCGACTGCGGCGGCAACGAGTCCCAGCGCCGTTTCGGCCGCGGTCCACGCGGTCCGCCCAGGGCCAGGCGGCCCCTCGACCATCTGCTTGGCCAGCTCCTTGCGCGCCTTCTTGTCCTTGATCGGGTCGCGGCGCCAGCGCTTGAGCTCGTCGACCAGCTGGTCACGCACCTCCGCTGCCTTCGGTCCAGCCTCGTCCGCCAGCGTGCTGACCCAGGTCTGCATGGTTGCCGGAAGCGCGTCGTACGCCTGCTCAGCGGCGTTCGGCGCCAGTCGACGGCGCAGGAGGCGAGTCAGGCGTCGGGGTCCGCCCGCGACCAGGAAGGCTGCCGCCGCACCGATCCCGATCACCATCCCTGGGTTCTCTCGAATCCGGCGCCCCAGGTTGAGCGCGTCACGCAGGCGATCGGCGTCCGCCTCCATCTCGGCGCGTTTGGCGGCAATCTCTACCCGCGTCTCAGCAATCGTTTCGCCCATGCGACCTCCTCTCGGACCGATGCCATCGTCTCCTCCGGCGGCCCGATCTTGATCTTGCGAATACCACGCCAGGCCAACAGACTGGCGACCAGCAATAGCAGGAGCGTGACAAGCAGCGCCATCACCCAGCCTGGCCAGCCGACGAGGGCGGCAAGGCCCAGGATCAGCGTCACGGTCAGCGAGATGAGCGCCGCGAAGACCAGCGCGACGGCGATCCCGATCAGCACAACCCCGCCGCGCACCGATGCCAGCATCGCCCCGATCTCCTGGCGGCCGTGCTGCACTTCGAGCTTCGCGAGCGCCACCGCGCCGGAGATCAGCTGACGCACGAGCGCGAAGGCACTGCGCCTGGGCGGAGCCTCTTCTGAGTTGGTCATGGGGACCGATTCTAGCGTGGCCCAGCCACGACTCCCGCGCGGCGCACCCCTCCGCGCTCGGCTATCCTTCGCCGCCGATGGCAAAACGACGAACCTCCGGCATTCAGCGCCGCTCGCGCGCCTCCGACGAGGCGATGGGGCGGCGCCTCGGTGCCGGAACGTCGCGGACGCTGGATTGGCGGCTCCTCGCCATCGGTGGAATCCTGGTGCTCGGCGTGGCAATCCTCGCCGTGGTCCTCCTGTTCGGGGGTCGCGGGAACACCGATCCGGGAACCGCCGGCCTGCGACAGGTCGACGCCGGCGGCACCCATATCGCGGATGGGACACAGGGCACGGGATACACGTCGGTTCCGGCGACATCGGGCCAGCATTGGAATTCCGCCAATTCCCCCGGCCCCTGGGGCGTCTATCCCACCGCCCAGCCGCAGGAGCGGATGCTCCACAACCTGGAGCATGGCGGGATCGTGATCTGGTACCAGCCGGCGCTCCTTGCGGCCGAGGACCTGACGGCGCTCACGCAGTTCGTGCAGCAGCAGATCACCACCGAGCGCTTCAAGATGATCCTGGTCCCGTGGAGCGGCGCCGACTTCGGCCACTCGATCGCGGTGACCGCCTGGAACTGGCTCCTCTACCTCGACACCGCCGACCTGGACAAGATCGGCGCCTTCAGCGATGCCCATTACGGCGACGCGCCGGAGCCGTTCGGTGGCCCCGCCAAGCCGGGGACCTGACGCCGGGTTGACCCTCTCTCGCGCCTCCGCCATCATTCGCGACGGGCGGCTAGCTCAACGGCAGAGCAAGTGACTCTTAATCACTAGGTTCAGGGTTCGAATCCCTGGCCGCTCACCATTCATCCTGAACACGAAATGGTCGACCCTTATGGACGCAATAGAGCTGTGGAAATTCGGCCACATCGTCGCCATGTTCGTGGCGGTGTCTATCTTTGTCGGACAGGGGATGCTGGAAGGTGCCGTCGCTCGCTCGGGTGACGTGCGGGCACTCCGACGCGTGCTGGCTGTGGAGGACCGATTCGCGCCCATCGGCGGAGGGGTCCTCCTGCTCGGGGTGGTACTTGGCTTCGTCACCGCCATCGTCGGCGACCTGGAACTGACGCAGGCGTGGCTGGTGATCGGCTATGTCCTGACGGCGATCATCTTCGTCAACGCCTTTGCATACCACATCCCGACCGCCAACAAGCTCAAGGCTCTCTCCGCCGCCAGCCCCGACGACGAGCCGTCGCCAGAGCTTCACGCAGCCATCGCCGCGCCGATCGGCGCGCTCATGAATGTGGTCGACGGCGTCGTCTGGCTGGCGCTCATCTTCGTGATGGTCGCCAAGCCCTTCAGCTGACGACCGCCGCACATAAGGGAGTAGACAACTGAGCGGCGGACTCGGCGCCTCTCGATGGCCTGGCTGGCCGCTCACCGTTCATCTTCATGACCGCCGCAGCGGCCGCCGCCGCTCGAGCGATGTGACCAATGGCACTTGAGCAAAGCCCAACGGTCGCCAGAGCATCTGTCCGATTGCGGTACCACCGACGCGCGTTTGAGGTCGCGTTTCCCATCTCAGCGCCGGCGACCGCGACTGCGCAGGAGGCGTCACCATGCACCCAACCTGGAAATCGACGCTCACGCTGTTCCTGGTCGGTGTCTTTCTAACCGCTATCTCAGGGATCGGCCAACCGGGCGGCTACTTGAAGACTGCTCCCTCGTGGATCGGCGACGTCGGCTGGTTCGGCTCGATGATCTGCGTGCTTCTCCTCATCGTTTCGGGGCTGTGGTGGCTCATCTGGCGGATGCGACAGCGCAACCAGCCTTTGCCGCGCTAGCACAACCCCGTTTTCACGGAACGGCCAAGGCAGTTGCAAGGCCGCTGATATGTGGCCTCCCATGACCGAAAGGCCTGCGCCAGCGGCCGCGCTGTTATGGTGTCGGTGGCTCGGAGGAGCCTCGAACATCTCGTGATTCAGTTTGTGTTTTGCATGGGCTGGAGCAGCTAGTGATCGGGCCCCTTCGGGCTTTTCATTTGGTCGACTAGCATGCAAGGGTGACCAAGGGTCGGCTCGAGGCGTTCAGCGACGGCGTCATCGCCATCATCATCACCATCATGGTCCTGGAGCTGCGACCACCCGAGGGGACCAGGCTCGAGAACCTGGAGCCGCTGATCCCCACCTTCTTCAGCTATCTCCTGAGCTTTGCGTTGCTGGGCACGTGGTGGAACAACCATCACCACCTGCTCCAGGCGGCCAAAGTTATCGACGGGCGGGTCCTGTGGGCGAACCTCCACCTGCTCTTCTGGCTCTCCCTCTTCCCGTTCGGGACGGCCTGGGTCGGGCAGACCACCTTCGCGCCGGTCCCTGTTGCGACCTATACCGGGCTGCTCCTCCTGGCGGGCATGGCGTACTACGTGCTGGTCCGCATGTTGATCAGGACACGCGGTCAGCCGGCAGCCTTCGCCGAGGCGGTTGGCCGGGACGTGAAGGGGAAGCTCTCCAGTGTCCTGTTTGCGATCGCCATTCCGATCGCCCTGGTGGCGCCGCTGGTCGCGATGCTGATCAATATCGGCGTGGTCGTGATGTGGCTCGTGCCGGATCGGCGCATGGAGCTCGTGATCCGATCCGACCGCCCCAATGCCCTGTGAGCGAGGCCGAGCGACAGGTCTGGCTGGTCCGGCACGGCGAGACCGAATGGTCGCGGGAAGGGCGCCACACCGGACTGACCGAGATCCCGCTGACGGACCTTGGGCGCAGCCAGGCGGAGGCGCTCGGCACTCGGGTCGCCGGCCATCGGTTCTCGCTTGTCCTGACCAGTCCCCGATCGCGCGCCACCGAGACGGCACGGCTGGCCGGGTTTGCGGACGTCACCGTGACCGATCCGGACCTCGCCGAATGGGACTACGGCGACCTCGAAGGTCGGCGCACCGCTGAGATCGCCGCCGACTATCCCGGCTGGACGATCTGGACCGGCCCCTGGTCTGGCGGCGAGACGCTGGACCAGGTCAGCGCCCGCACCGATCGCGTCCTGGCGCGATGCCTCGCCCCCGACGTCACCGGCGACGCGCTGCTGTTCGGTCACGGCCACATGCTCCGCGTGTTGGCCGCTCGCTGGCTCGGCCTGCCGGGCGCCTCCGGCTCACTCTTCGGCCTGTCGACGGCCACCCTTTCGATCCTTGGCTGGGAGCATGACCGTCGGATCATCGAGAGCTGGAACGTGCCCGGTTAGCTCGGTGCCAGTTGGATGCTCGGAGGCATTCCGTCGGCGCGTGGTAGCCTTCCGCCGCTTCCGCCAGCAACCCGGAGACTGACGCCTTGCCCCACATTCCGATTGATCGCCACCAGCTGCCGAACGGCCTCCGCGTGATCCTGTCGCGCGATGACCGCGCACCGATCGTGGCGGTGAACCTGTGGTACGACGTCGGCAGCCGGCACGAGAAGCCGGGCAAGACCGGGTTTGCGCACCTCTTCGAGCACATGATGTTCCAGGGGTCTGCCAACGTCGCCAAGGGCGAGCATTTCGACCTGGTGCAGGGGGCCGGCGGCACGTTGAATGCCACCACCTGGCTGGATCGCACCAACTACTTCGAGACCATGCCCAGCCACGAGCTGGAGCTGGCGCTCTGGCTCGAGTCCGATCGGCTCGCCAGCCTGCTGCCGGCGATGACGCAGGAGAAGCTCGACAACCAGCGCGACGTCGTCAAGAACGAGCGGCGCTGGTCGGTCGACAACCAGCCCTATGGGACATGGGACGAGAAGCTCCAGGGCCTGCTCTTCCCCGACGGGCATCCGTACCACCATTCCACCATCGGCTCGATGGAGGATCTCGACGCGGCCTCGCTGGACGACGTGCGCGAGTTCTTCGCCGCCTATTACGCGCCCAACAACGCCGTGCTGACGATCGCGGGCGACTTCGAGCCGGGACCGGCGCTGGAGATGGTCCAGAAACATTTCGGACCGATTGCCGCCAACCCGGCCATCCCCGAGGCTCCATCCACCGCGGTCGACCTGATCATCGGCTCCGAGGTGCGCGAGGTGGTCCCGGATCGCGTGCCTCTGCCCCGGATCTATGCGGCCTATCGGATGCCGGTCTTTGGCACCGATGGCTTCAATGCGCTCGAGGTGGCGGTCGATCTGCTCGGCTCGGGACGAGCGTCGCGCCTGTACCGATCGCTCGTGCGCGAGCGGCAGCTGGCGCAGGACGTGACCACCTTCGCCTTCCCGGTGATCGGCGGCGCGGCCATCTTCACCATCTGGGCCACGGCGCGACCGGGCGTCGCGCACGAGGCGCTGGAGGCTGCCCTGTGGTCAGAGGTCGACCGGCTCGCTGCCGACGGGCCGACCGCAGATGAGCTCGAGCGGGTCCGCAACCTGCACGCGGCGGGAGTCGAGTCCAGCCTCGAGCGAATCAGCGAACGGGCGGATCGGCTCTCCATGTACGCCTGCCTCTTCGACGAGCCGGAGCAGATCAACACCGAGGTGAGCCGCTACGAGGCGGTCGCCGCGGGGCGCGTGCGCGAGGCAATGAACGCCAGCCTGCGTCCGGACAACCGGGTGGTGCTGACCTATGTCCCAGCCGAGTCCCCTGAGTCGGCCGGGGGTGTGGCATGACCACCACCGTCAACCCGATGCGGCCGGCCCCCGGCGTCCCTCGCCCCTACCACTTCCCGCCTTTCTCGCGCCGTCAGCTGTCGAACGGCCTCAATGTGTGGACCATCCCGGTCCGCGGCTCGAACCTGGTCAACGTGCACCTGCTGGTGGACGCCGGTGCTGCCGCCGAGGATGAGCCGCAGGGCGGCATCGCCGCGCTGACCGCCCAGCTGCTGGTGACCGGCACGAGGCGGCTGGACGCGTCGGAGTTCGCCGAGGCAACGGAGCGGCTGGGGATCGAGGTCAGCAGCGAGTCGAGCTGGGACAGCGCCCGCGGCGCATTCCAGTCCCTGCCGCGACACCTCGACGAGGGGCTCGGCCTGCTGGCCGAGATGATCCGCGAGCCTCGCTTCGACGCCGGCGAGTTCGAGCGCCTCAAGGCGGAGCGGCTGGCTGACATCCTCCAGTCCCGCTCGGACCCCGGGCGGCTCGCGGACGAGACCTTCCTGCTGCACGCGTACGCCGCCGATACCCCCTACCGTCGCCTCTCGGCCGGCGACCCGGAGACGGTCGAGACCCTCTCCCGCGACGACGTGATCGACTTCCACGGAACGCATTACCGGCCGGGCCTGGCACACCTCGTCATCGCCGGCTCCTTTGACGACGATGCCGTCGCGCAGGCCGCCGAACGTCACCTGGCGAGCTGGGAAGGGACCGGCCCCGGCCATCGCACGATCGTCCCGCACCCTGGCGGAGCTCGGCGGATCGTGATCGTGGATCGGCCCGGATCGGTCCAGAGCGAGCTGCGGGTCGGGCACATCGGGATCGACCGATACGACCCTCGCTACTTCCCGGCCATCGTCATGTCGACCGTGCTGGGCGGCATGTTCGGGTCGCGCCTCAACCGGCGGCTGCGCGAGGAGCTGGGATACACCTACGGGGCGCGCAGCGGGTTCGATGCGCGGCGGTCGGCCGGCATCTTTACCGCGGCGGCGGCCGTGGAGACCAACGTCACCGCGCCCGCGATGGGCGAGCTGGTGTCCCTGCTCGAGGCGGCACGCACCGCGCCCTTCGGCGAGCCGGAGCTCAAGGAGGCGCGCGACTTCCAGATCGGCATCTTCCCGTTGCGCTTCGAGTCCACCGGAGGCATCGCGGCAGCGATCGAGCCGATCGCGATCTACGGCCTGGCCGATGACTTCTGGCAGACGTATCGCGCGAAGATCGAGGCGGTCGGTGCGGCCGAGGCCCACGCCGCGGCGATCGAGCTGATCCGCCCGGACGAGCTGCTGATCCTGGCGGTCGGCGACGCAGAGGTGATTCGCGGCGACGTGGAGGCGCTCGGCATCGCCCGGGTCGAGGTCGTCCCCGCGCCGTAGGACTCGAGGTCAGCCGGCGGCGCGAGCCCGGGCGCGCTCGAGGCGGACGCGGGCAGCGGAGATGCGGCGAGCTGGATCGCCGCGCAGACGGCGACGGTCAAGGGCCTCAGGGTGATCGCCGCGGGCGATCTCGGCCAGCATGGCGGACGCGCGATCCAGCTGTCCGCCCTCCGTCAGGAGCTGCACCATGCTGAATCGGCGAGCAGGCTCCGTGATGGGCGCCGCCACCGCGCGCTCGAGCAGCTCCGCGGCGCGGCTGGCGTGGCCGGCGCGAAGGTGGGCCATGATCGCGGCCCGCACGTCGGCGAAGGCTGGCGGCATTTCGAGCGCCTCGAGGTAGTTGAGCAGCAGCTCGGCCGCCTCTGCGCGGTCCTCGGGCCGGCCCTTTCGCACCCGGGCGTCGCGGTACTCGGCCAGCAGGGCGCGCAGCTCGCGATCGATCCACTTCCGCTGCGCGCTGCCGGGGGTGTATTGCATCGCGACCGTCCGCAGGAAGCCGGTTCCGCGCAGGTATTCCTGCGCAGCGATGTAGGCGGCGCGCAGGTCGGCGCGCACCAGCGTCTCGAACGTGCCCTCCAGCTCGACCAGCCGCTCCATGGCGCCCAGCCAGTCGTCTGCGCGGCCGCGCTCGCGGTAGTAGCTCACGGCGAATCGCAGCCAGTAGCGCTCCCGGTGGTCGCGCCAGTCCTGGCCGTCGATGTGGTTGGCCACGATCCAGGCTCGCTGCGCGGCGGGGCCGGCCATGAAGACCTGGGTCGGCACGCGGAAGCCATGAACGCTGCGGAACTCGGGCGTGTGCCACGGCGTGCGCACCGGCATCGCGGCGCGCCGCTGCCGCCGAACCGGCGAGGGCGCCTCGTCCGCGCCCAGCGGCCAGGCCAGCGTCGCGGCGCCGCCCCGCTCGAGGGCATGGTCGTAGTGCAGGCGGCGAGCGGGGTCGCGCAGCTCGCCCCATGCGCGGTTCAGGACCGAGGTGCGTCGCGTCGCGAGCGAATCCTCGGCGCTGCGATCCGGATGGTGGCGGAGGACGGCCTCGCGAAAGGCCGCGCGCAGCTCGGCCACGCTGGCCGACGGCTCGGCGCCGAGCACCGCGTAGTAATCGCGGAGATCGACGCGACCGTCTTCGGCGGGACCATTGGAGGACATCCGATCGAGTCTAGCGTTGCTATGCTGCCCGGCAACATGCCCGACACCTCACGCCCGGGCGCCGCCCGCCCAGGTCACCTCCTGATCATCGGCGGCGCTGAGGAGAAGCTTCGACAGCGGCAGATCCTGTCGCGCTTCGCCTCGCTGGCAGGCGGGGCGGAGGGTCGGGTGGCGATCGTCTCCACCGCATCGTCGCTCGGAGACGAGGCGACCGAGCTGTATCGGTCCCTCTTCGGTCAGCTCGGGATCCCCGACGTCATCGGCCTTCGACCGATCACACGGGAAGAGGCCAACGACCGGGCGGTCGCTGCACAGCTGGCGGACACGACCGGCATCTTCATGACCGGCGGCAATCAGCTGCGCCTCTCGAGCGTGATCGGCGGAACTGCTCTGGGGAGAATGATCATCGAGCGGCACCGCCACGGCGCGATCATCGCCGGCACGAGCGCCGGCGCCTCGGCGATCAGCAGTCACATGGTCGCGTTCGGCACCAGCGGGACCTCGCCAAAGCAGCGCATGACCCAGATGAGCGCTGGCCTGGGCCTTCTGCAAGGGGTGATCATCGACCAGCATTTCGAGCAGCGGAACCGGATCGGGCGCCTGCTGGCCCTGATCGCGCAGTCGCCGGCACTGATCGGGATGGGCGTCGACGAGGACACCGCCGCGCTGGTCAGCCCGTCAGGCGTGATGGAGGTGCTCGGCAAGGGCTCGGTCACCATCCTCGACCCCGCCAGGATCGAGACGGATGCCTACGAGGTCAAGCGCCATCGGCCGATCATGGTCAGCGGCGTCATCCTGCACTCGCTGCCCAGCGGCTACCGGTTCGACCTGCGCAAGAGGCGGCTCCTCACCCCGCTCCGTTCGGTCGAGCTCAGCGAGCGTCAGCAGACACAGCTGCTCGCCGCGGGCGATAGGGCGCGCCGCCTGATCCGGCGAGTGGCGGCCGAGGGGGCCGATGACACCGCCCCGGAGCGCGCTCGCCGGCGCGCGATGCGCGCGCACCGCGACGAAGAGGCGAGCGAATGACGGCGGAGCGCGCAAAGGAACGCGTGAAGGCTCGCGTTCCAACAACGCCGCGCGGCAAGGCCGTCGCCTCGAAGACAGCCTCGGCCGACAGGCCGCGCGCAACCCTGAAGATCATCGAGACGCGGGTCTACCGCGGCCCGAGTGTCTGGAGCTACGACCCCACGATCAAGCTGGTCGTCGACCTGGGGGTGCTGGAGGCCTTCCCGACCAACAAGATCCCCGGCTTCACCGATGCGCTGCTCTCGATGCTTCCGGGGGTCGGCCTGCACTCCTGCTCGACGGGCCGGCCCGGTGGCTTCACCAAGCGCCTGCGCGACGGCACCTGGGTTGGGCACGTCGCCGAGCACATCGCCCTCCAGCTGCAGCGCGACGCCGGCACCGAGGTTGGGCGTGGCAAGACCCGCAGCACGGGCGAGCCAGGCCGGTATCACGTCGTCTACTCGTACGCCGAGGAGAGCGTGGGCCTGGCTGCGGGGCGCCTGGCGGTGCGGCTGGTCAACCACCTGGTCGAGCCGTCGCCCGATTTCAACCTGGCCACCGAGTTCGAGCAGCTGGTCCTGCTCGCCGAGCGGGCAGCCTTCGGCCCCTCCACCCAGGCAGTGCTCGACGAGGCCAGCCTGCGCGACATCCCGTGGATCCGCCTCAACGACCAGTCCCTGGTGCAGCTCGGTCACGGCGTCCACCAGAAGCGGATCCGGGCCACCATGACCTCGAACACCAGCTCGCTGGGCGTGGACATCGCCTCGGACAAGAAGCTCACCAACAAGCTGCTGGCCGGCACCGGCG
>JBDTMU010000031.1:0-11007 GCA_039934115.1 Chloroflexota bacterium
ATCAACGAGTACCGCGGCGCGATCAGCGCCCTCAACTCCGGCGAGCCGTTCATGTCCAGCCGCGCCGATGCCCCCTTGAGCAAGAGCGTGCTGGCCTTCGCCAAGGCAATTGACAAGGCCTTCGCGGCCGAAGGCATCCCGGCTCGCGCCTGACCGATAAGCCTCGCCTAACGGACCGATAAGGCTCGACCCCTAGCCTCCCGATCAGCCGGTCGCCGCCGGAGTTTGGGAGGCGAGCAGGTGTGCGGCCGGCACCTCTTTCGCTCCAATCCGCCTCCCCGAGGCGAGGTGGTGCGCGTGCTGGCAGAGACGCTCAGCGCTTCGATCATGGGTGTCGAGGGCCTGCCGGTACGCGTCGAAGTCGATGTCGCGTTCGGCCTGCCGGCGCTCACCATCGTTGGCCTTGCGGGGAGCCAGGTGCAGGAGGCCCGGGAACGGGTACGGAGCGCCCTGCGCAACAGTGGCTTCGAAGTGCCGGCGCGGCGTATCACTATCAACCTCTCGCCCGCGGATCTGCCCAAGGACGGCACCGGCTACGACCTGCCGATCGCGGTGGGGATCCTGGCCGCCTCGGGCCAGCTGCGCAACGTCGATCGGCTGCGGGAGACCGCACTGGTGGGGGAGCTGGGGCTGGATGGCGGGGTGCGCGCGGTGCCCGGCACCATGGCGCTGGCGGCCGCCTCGTTCGGCGCCGGCGTTCCCGCGCTGATCGTCGCTGGAGGTGCGACGGGCGAGGCTGCGGCCGTCACCGGCCTGCGTGTCCATGGCGCCGCTTCGCTGGGCGAGGCTGTCGCCCACCTGGCCGGCGTGCGCGACTTGCCGGTGGCTGAGCCGCCGCAGCTCCCTGCGACCGTCGCCAACCGGCGGGGACCGGATCTCGCCGAGGTGGCCGGCCAGGCGCTCGCGCGCCGCGGCCTTGAGATCGCGCTGGCGGGCCGCCACAACCTGGCCCTGTGCGGACCGCCGGGGATCGGGAAGACGCTCCTGCTGCGTTGCGCCGCCGACCTGATGCCGCCGCTGGAGGACGACGAGGCGATCGAGGTGAGCCGCATCTATTCCGTCGCTGGGCTCCTCGACCGGCGAGCGCCGCTCCTTCGTGAGCGACCATTCCGCGCGCCCCACCACACGATCTCGACCCAGGCGCTCGTCGGCGGCGGACCACGCGTTCGGCCCGGCGAGGCGTCGCTGGCACACCGCGGCATCCTGCTGCTGGACGAGACGCTCCAGTTTCGCTCGGATGCTCTCGACGCGCTGCGGGAGCCGCTGGAGGGCGGGAGCGTCACCATCGCGCGGGTCGATGGTGCGCTGACCATGCCGGCTCGCTTCACGCTGCTGGCCGCGTTCAACCCGTGCCCGTGCGGCTGGCGTGGCTCGCGGCAGCGGGAGTGCACCTGCGAGGACGCGACCGCCCGCCGCTACCTCGCGCGCCTGTCAGGCCCGCTGCGCGACCGAATCGACCTGTGGGTGACGATGGCGCAGCCCGCCCCGGGCACTGCCGCCAGCACCGACGGCATCGAGCCGAGCCAGGCCGTGGCGGCCCGCATCGCCAAGGCTTGGCAGCGGCAGCTGCAGCGGCAGGGCCTCGCCAATGGAGATCTGGCGGCAGCGGCGCTCGACACGGATCGAGGATTCGGACCGCTCGTCGACGGCATCCTGGCGCAGCGTGCCCGCCGCTTCCGGATGTCACCGCGCCGGATCCACCGCGCTGCACGCGTGGCCCGCACCATCGCCGACCTCGCCGCCGCTGATGAGGTTTCCCGAGAGCACATCGACGAGGCGCTGACCTACCGCGGCGCGGTGGACTCGTGATCGGGGTCGGTACCAAGGGACCCGTCCTGGCAGCGTCGCCGCCGGCCCGGGCGCGCGGCGCACGCCCCGAGTACGGTGGCTGGACCGGGATCGACCTCGATGAGCTCGACCGAGAGGCGGAGGCTCCGTACTGGATCACCATCTCCCTGGTTCCCGGTGTGGGCCCGGTCGGGTTCGCACGGTTGCTGCGACGCTTCGGCAGCGCCCGAGCCGCATGGGCTGCCGGACCGACGCTGCTCGAGACGTTGCCCCGGTTGCCGGATGACGCTGCTGCCGCCCTCACGCGATTGCGGCGCGAAGGGGCGGCACGCGTGGCCGCGCGGGTCGCGGCGGCGACGCGGCGGTGTGGCGGCGTCATCCTCACCGCCCTCGATCCTGAATATCCAGCAGCTCTGAGCGCGGCCGATCCGCGCCCGCCGGTCCTGTACCTGGCCGGCGATCCAGCCTCGCTGTCGCGACCGTGCGTGGCAATCGTGGGCACCCGCCGCGCCAGTGGCTACGGGCGCTTCTGCGCTGCCGAGATCGCCGAGGAGCTGGCGCGCGCAGGCGTGACGGTCGTCAGTGGGCTGGCCATCGGGATCGACGCGCAGGCGCACCTGGCCGCCATCACCGCCGGGGGTCTGAGCGTCGCGGTGCTGCCGTCGCCTCTCGACCGCATCTACCCACCGCGCCACCGGGACCTGGCCGCCCGTCTGGTGGCCACGGGCGGCGCCCTCATCTCCGAGCTTGCGCCCGGCCACGCGCCAGGCAAGCCGGACTTCGCGCGGCGCAATCGGATCATCGCCGGACTGGCGCGCGCAGTGGTCGTGGTCGAGGCGCCGGACCGCTCCGGGGCGCTGCTCACCGCCGCCGCGGCGATCGATCACGGTCGGGAGGTATTCGCCGTCCCAGGTCCGATCGACGCCATCGCGTCGCGTGGCTGCAACCGGCTGATCGCGGATCACCTGGCGACGATCGTGACCTCGGCCGGCGCCCTGCTGCATCGCATCGGCGTGGAGTCCGGCGGCCGGCCGGTGAGCGTCGCCAGCCTCTCCGACCCGGAGGCGATGGTGCTGCACGCGCTGCTGCAGCGCCCCGGCTCGATCGAGGAGCTGCTCGGTCGAACGGGCATGGCAACCGGGTCGTTGGCGAGCACGTTGACCTTCCTGGAAGCTCGCGGACTGGTCGAATCCTACGGTGGCGCGACCTTCCATCCGACCCTCACCGCGCGCCGGATCGGACGCCCCATCGGGCTTGACAGGTGATCCGCGGGTATACTCGGGCAGCCACAAGGCAGCCGTGGGTCGTGCCCGACAACGGTCCGCCCCGTGACAGGAGTCACTGTCTATTGATCTCGATTCGCACGGCGCGTTTCGGAAATCGCGCCCCATTCGCGTCGCTCTCGTACCAGTTGCGACGCCATCGTGCCATCACCCGCACCCTGATCGCCGCTCTCGCCATCTCCCTCGCGGCCGCCGTTTCGACGGGCGGTGCTGCGCAGGCGGGGCTGACGACGGTCCTCCCGGCACCGACCTCCATCCTTCCCGTGGGGATCGGCGTCGGCATCGGTACCGGACAGCCCGTGACCATGGCCTTCACCCATTCGATGGATGTCGCGTCGGTGGACGCGGCGCTGGCGATCACCCCTTCGCACGCGGTCCGGCTGATCTGGTCCGACGATGGGCGCCAGCTCCACCTGATTCCCGATGACCTCTGGTCCCCCGATACCCATTACGCCCTGGTGGTCGGCGGAACGGCTCGCACCGCAGCGGGCGCGTTGTTGGGAACCCCGGCCCGCTTCAGCTTTACCACCCAGACGGCGCCCCGCATCAGCGACTTCAGGCTTCACTTCGTGGCGGAGACGACACCGCCTGCCATGGCGCTGCGTGCCACTGAGGCGGATCTGGCTGGACCGCCGCCCGACACCACCTCAGACGTGAGCGCCGCGACCTCCATCGAGATCGCGTTCGGCGCGCCGATGAATCAGGCCGAGGTGGAGCGCGCCTTTGTGCTCAGCCCTGCAGCCCCGGGCGCCTTCCGCTGGGACGGCACGACCCTGACCTTCACTCCGATCGAGCGGCTGGTCGCGGGCGCCCGCTATGCCGTCTCCCTGGTGGGGGTGCATGATCGCGTCGGCAACCCGCTGGGCGGCGACGCCTCGTTCTCGTTCACGACCCGGCCGGGTGCCCAGCTGGTGCGGAGCACGCCCACGGCCGATGCTACCGCGGTGACGGCCAGGGAGATCGGCCTCTGGTTCAGCCAGCCGGTGGATCCTGCCGCGGTCGGGGCTGCGCTGCGGGTCACCGACCACGCCACGGCTGCCCTGCTGACCGGGACGACGTCGTGGAACGCCTCCAACACGCAGCTGGTCTTCACGCCGGACCGCGCCCTGACCGCCGGCCACCGCTTCGACGTGAGCCTGGCCGAGGGAGCGGTCGATGCTGACGGCAATTCGCTGACCGCCGGCCTGACCTTCATCACCAGGGCGGCCATGGTCGCTCGAGCCCGGGTCTCGGTCCCAGCGGCGGCCCCGTCGTCTGACCTGGTCGGCTACGCGCTCAACCAGATCAATGGGGCCCGTGCCGCGTACGGTCTCGGGCCGCTCGCCCTCTCGTCGGCGATCTCGGCCGTCTCCAACGCCCATGCCTGGGACATGCTGGCGACCGGGTACTTCAACCACACCAGTCTTGACGGCAGGACGAAAGAGGACCGCCTGCGCAACGCGGGCATCTCGTTCGGCTGGTCGGGCGAAAACATCTGCTACAGCAATACCTCGGCGCGGTCGCCAAGCGACGTGCTCAACTGGTGCCACGGCATGTTCATGTCCGAGCCATACCCGGGCTACTCCAATCACATCGGCAACATCCTCGGCACGCACTACACCCGGATCGGCATCGGCATCGCCGTCAGCGGCTCCGCGGTGTACGTCGTGTGGGATTTCACGGACTAGTCCGTGCTCCGGAACGCCCGATAACGGGCTACACTCCCTGACCGATGCCCCCGAAGAAGCGTTCCAGCGGCAACCTGGTGATCGTCGAGTCGCCCGCCAAAGCCAAGACGATCGAGCGGTACCTTGGCCCCGGCTACACCGTCACCGCCTCCTACGGCCATGTTCGCGACCTTCCGCAGAAGAGCCTGGGGGTCGATCTCGAACATGACTTCGCCCCGCGCTACGAGCCCCTCAAGGAGCGAAGGAAGGAGCTCGAGAAGCTGGCCGACCAGGCGCGCAAGGCCGAGACGGTGTGGCTCGCCACCGACCTCGATCGCGAGGGCGAGTCGATCGCCTGGCACATCGCCGACTACGCCGGCCTGGACGACGACCACGTCCGTCGCGTGACCTTCAGCGAGATCACCAAGCCGGCCATCGAGGCGGCGTTCGCCCACCCGCGGGCCGTCAATCTCGACCTGGTCAACGCCCAGCAGGCACGCCGCGTCATCGATCGACTGGTCGGCTACAAGCTCAGCCCGCTGGTCAGCAGCAAGATCCGGCGCGGCCTCTCCGCCGGCCGCGTGCAGAGCGTGGCGGTGCGCCTGGTCGTCGACCGCGAGCGCGAGATCGACGCCTTCACCGCCGAGGAGTACTGGACCATTGCCGCCGAGCTGACCCGCCGCGGCGAGAGCGGCAAGTTCACCGCCGAGCTGACCAGGATCGACGGCAAGAAGGCACGCATCGGCTCGGAGGCTGACGCCCGTGAGCACGAGGCCGGCTTGCGAGCGGCCGAATACAAGGTCGCCTCGGTCAGCCGCACGCAGCAGAAGAAGTCGGCACCACCGCCGTTCACCACCAGCACCCTGCAGCAGGAAGCGTCCCGCAAGCTGAGCTTCGGGGCGCGACGCACCATGAGCGTCGCCCAGTCGCTGTACGAGGGCGTTGCCCTGCCGGAGGGGCAGGTGGGCCTGATCACCTACATGCGCACCGACTCGCTCTCGATCGCGAGTGGCGCGGTGAGCGAGGCGCGCGGCGTCATCGGTGAGCGATTCGGGGCCGATTTCGTGCCCGAGAAGCCGAATGCCTTCCGCAACCGGAGCCGTGGAGCGCAGGAGGCCCACGAGGCGATTCGCCCGTCGAGCTTCGCCAGGACGCCGGAGAGCATGCGGGCGCACCTCAAGCCCGATGAGTTCCGCCTCTACGAGCTGATCTGGAAGCGCGCGATCGCCAGCCAGATGGCCCCGGCCCGCTTCGACCAGGTCGGCGTCGACGTCAATGCGGGCCGCTACACGCTCCACGCCGGCGCTCGCAAGCGCGTCTTCGACGGCTACCAGGCCGTCTACGTCGAGGGCCGCGACGACGAGGAGGACGAGCGGCTGGCGGTCCTGCCGGACCTGCGCGAGGACGAGGCGCTCGATCTCGCTGCCGTGGCCGCCGAGCAGCACTTCACCCAGCCGCCGCCGCGCTTCACCGAGGCGACGCTGATCAAGGCGCTCGAGGAGCACGGCATCGGGCGGCCGTCGACGTATGCCCCAACCATCGAGACGATCCGCGCGCGGGGCTACGTCACCATCAAGGAACGCCGGCTCTTCCCCGAGGAGTCGGCCTTCAAGGTGACCGACCTGCTGGTCGAGCACTTCCCGGAGGTGGTGGATATCGAGTTCACCGCCCGCATGGAGGAGCAGCTCGACGAGGTGGCGGCGGGGACGAATGAGTGGGTGCCGATGGTGCGTGCCTTCTGGGACCCCTTCAGCGTCCAGATCGCCGAGGGACGCGCCAACATCGCCAAGCAGGTCGAACTGACCGACATCGTCTGCCCGCTGAGCGGCGACCTGCTGGTGAAGCGCTTCGGTCGCAACGGCTGGTTCCTGGGCTGCAGTGGCTACCCGGAGTGCAAGTACACCGCGCCGCTGCCCGGAGAAGAGGCCGAGGCGGCGGCGCTGCCCGGCGTGGGCGAGGAGTGCCCGCAGTGCGGCCAGGGTCACCTGGCGGCGCGCACCGGCAGATTCGGGCCGTTCGTGGGCTGCGACCGCTATCCGGAATGCAAGTACATCAAGCGCGAGACACCCGCCGCCGAACGCTTTGGGGTCTGTCCGAAGTGCGGGCAGGGGACCGTCGTGACCAAGCGTGGCCGGCGTGGCCGGCGGCCGTTCTGGGGATGCGACCGCTATCCCGATTGCGACTACGTGAGCTGGACCCGGCCCGGTCGCCCGGAGGAGGAGGGCGAGGCTCCCGCGCCAGCCGCGGCCGCAAGTGGCTGAGGCGCCGGCGCTGAGCGGCGATGCCGCCGCCGCCCTGCAGCGCTTCCTCGGCCATCTCTCGAGCCGCAACTCCGCGCCAGGCACGATCCGCGAGTACCGTCGCCACGTGGCGCAGTTCTTTGCCTTCCTCGGATCGCGCGACGTCGACTGGAAGTCGCCCGACCGCGCCACCGTGCGCGCCTACCTGGGGACGCTGGCGGAACGCGGCCTGTCCGCATCGACCGTCGGCGGGCAGCTGGCCGCCATCCGCTCGCTGTATCGACACGCCGCCCGCCAGGGCTGGATCGAGGGCGATCCGGTGGCCGGGGTTCGCTCGCCCAAGCGACCAGGTCGCCTGCCACGGGTCCTGTCGGTGGACGGGGCGGCCCGACTCGTCGAAGCGCCGGCGACGTTCGTGCGTGCCGGCCGACGCAGGCGCGACCCCGCCCTGGCAGATGCCACCGCACGCCGCGATGCCGCCGTCCTCGAGCTGCTGTACGCCACCGGGATGCGGATCGGCGAGCTCGCGTCGCTCACGGTCGACCGCCTCGACCCCACCCG
Organism: Chloroflexota bacterium; assembly: GCA_039934115.1. Classification (GTDB taxonomy): domain Bacteria; phylum Chloroflexota; class Limnocylindria; order QHBO01; family QHBO01; genus CF-167. Next base: position 7,519 of record JBDTMU010000031.1, read on the forward strand.
CCGCCGGCTGCGGGTGATCGGCAAGGGGAGCAAGGAGCGCGAGCTGCTCTTCGGCGAGCCGGCGGCCCGGGCGGTGCGTGCCTACCTGGCCTCGGGACGCCCGACCCTCGCCGTCCGCGGCACGCGCCCGGTTGCAGCGCTCTTCCTGAACAGTACCGGCGGAGCGCTGACCGCGAGAGGGGCTCGCATGATCGTGCATCGCTGGGTGATGGCGTCCGGCGCGCCGGCCAGTACCTCGCCGCACACGCTTCGCCATTCGTTTGCCACGCACCTCTTGGAGGGCGGGGCCGACCTGCGCACGGTGCAGGAGCTGCTTGGCCACGCCAGCCTGGCCACCACCCAGATCTACACGCATCTCTCCGACGCGTCCTTGCGCACGGCCTATCGCTCCGCGCACCCCCGATCGGGCCGGACCGGCTCCGCCCGCCCCACAGAGTGAGCGACGCCGTCGGCGTGGAGACGCCGCCGGAGGCGAGCGGTCCATCGGTGGGTCGGGTGCTGGCCAACGCCAGCCTGATCCTGACCGTGGCGGCGCTCGCCAGCCGGCTGCTGGGCTGGATCCGGCTGCTGGTGATCGGCTCGCAGTTCGGCGCATCGGCGGATCTCGATGCCTACTTTGCAGCCTTCCGCATCCCCGATGCCATCTTCCAGCTGGTGGTGGCCGGGGCGCTCTCTGCTGCCCTGATCCCCGTCTTCAGCAGCTACCGCGCACGGGAGAACGAGCGCGAGGCGTGGCGCCTGGCCAGCAGCGTCATCAACCTGGTCCTGATCGCGCTGGCCGTCTTCAGCCTGATCATGGCCATCCTGGCGCCCTGGGTCGTCCCGATCATCGCGCCGGGCTTCGACGCGCAGACCACCGAGCTGACGGTGCGCCTCACGCGGCTGATGCTGCTGAGCCCTGTCTTCATTGGCATGGGCGCGGTGGTGAGCGGGCTGCTGAACAGCTACGGGCGCTTCGGGGTGCCGGCCGTCGCCCCTTTGGTCTACAACTTGGCGATCATTGCGGCGGCCGTGGTCCTGGCGCCGATGCTCGGGGTGGAGGGGCTGGCGATCGGCGTGGTGGCGGGGTCGATCCTGCACCTGGCGATCCAGCTGCCACAGCTGCGCGGCGTGGGGCGTCACTACGACCTGACCATCGGCCTTGGACATCCCGGCGTCCGCAAGGTGGCATGGCTCATGGGTCCGCGCCTCCTCGGCCTGGCGGCGGGACAGGTGAACTTCATCGTCAGCACCATTCTGGCCAGCAACCTGGGCGTCGGCGCTGTGACCGCCTACAACTACGCCTTCCAGCTGAGCCAGATTCCCGTCGGCGTGCTGGGCGTGAGCGTGGCGGTCGCCCTCTTCCCGACCTTCTCGCGCGACGCCGCGCTGGGGCGCATCGCCGAGATCCGGCGCCAGCTGTCGACCAGCCTGCGCATCCTCATCTTCCTGGCGGCGCCGCTCACGGCGGTCATGATCGTGCTGGCCCGCCCGATCGCCGCGGTCTTCTTCCAGTACGGTCTCTTCTCAGATGCCGCCGCGGATCGTACGGCGGGTGCGCTCGTCTTCTTCAGCATCGGCCTGGCTGGTCATATCGTGGTGCACGTGCTGACGCGTGCCTTCTACGCCATGCAGGACACCCGCGTGCCGGTGCTGTGGGCGATCATCGCGGTGGCCATCAATGTGCCATTGATGATTTTCCTGTCCGGACCGATGGGCATCGAGGGGCTGGCCCTCGCCCTCTCGATCAGCGCCACGCTCGAGGTGATCGGCCTGGCCTTGGCGCTCCGTCGCCGGATTGATTCGATCGACGAGGGAACCATCCTGCGATCTGCCCTTCGTTCGGCCCTGGCGGCGGCGATTGCCGGTGTCGTCATGCTCGCCAGCCTGGGGGCCGCCCAGGAGTGGTTCGGCGCCGTGTTGGTCAACGGAGCGGCACGCGTGCTCGTACTGCTGGTGCTCGCTGCCGCCGGGACGGCCGTCTACCTGCTGGCGGCGATCCTGATGCATTCGGAAGAGCTGGGCCAGGTGCGCCGCTACGTCTTCCATCGGCGGTCGGCCGGGGAGCACGCATGACGCGGTTCCGGCCGGCGACGCCTGGTGACGAGGCCGCCTGGCAGGCGCTGCTGGGGCGCACCCCGGCCGGCGACTTCCTGCACGATTGGGCGTGGGCCGAGGTGGCAGCCTTCGACGGCCAGCCGCAGCGGCGCTTCGTACTGGAGGAGGACGGCGCAATCGTGGCCCTCGTCGCCGCCCAGGAGCGTCGCCTCGCCCTCGGCCGAGCCTTCTGGTATGTCCCGCACGGCCCGGTCCTCGACTACGCCGATCCCCAGGCTGGCGAGCGCCTGCGCGCGCTGACGATCGGCCTGCGCGAGGTGGGGCGGGCTTCCCGCACCATCGCGGTCAAGCTGGAACCACGAGTCGAGGGAGATTCTGCGCAGGTTTCGCTCTTCGCGCGCCTGCGGCCCGATCCGCGACCGATCCAGGTCGGCCAGACGCGCCTGGTGGATCTGACCGATGACGAGGCGCTGATGGCCTCCTTCGACAAGGACACCCGCTACGCGGTGCGCCGCTCGCAGCGGGAAGGGGTCGAGGTTCGCGTCCTGACCGATGCCTCGGACTCAACCCCCATCGATGACCTCCACGCCCTCGTCCTCGAGACGCAGCGACGTGCCGGCTTCCCGCGGCCGCCACTTGAGCGCTACCGGATCGCCTGGCGGGGCCTGGGCGGCGCGGGCCGCGCCTCGATCCTTGAAGCTCGCCGCGGTGAGGAGCTACTCGCCTCGGGCATGCTGGTGGTGGAGGGGGACCGCTCCTTCTATCTCTTCGCCGGCTCGCGTCGCGAGGAGCCGGGCGAGCCCAAGCACTACGCCAGCTACCTGCTGCAGTGGGAGATGATGCGGCTCGCCCGTCAGCTCGGCAGCCGCGTCCACGACCTGTGGGGGATCGCTCCTGCCGGTGCCGGTCCGGAGCACGCATGGCACGGGGTTGGGCTGTTCAAGAAGGGCTTCGGCGGCCGCGAGGTGCGCTGGGCCGGAACCTGGGACGTCGTCATCGATCCCGCCCTCTACCGCCTCCGCTCGGCGATCGCGATGGCCCGTGGCTTGCTGCCCGGACGGTCCAGATGAGCGTGCCGCGCATCATGGGACTCGGCGAGCTGACGGATGTCATCGGTCCGGAGCGGGTGGTCGGCGTCCCGGTCGGCGAGATCTCCGGGCTGGCGTATGACTCGCGACAGGTGACTCATGGCACGCTCTTCTTCGCCGTTCCCGGCGATCACGTGGACGGGCACGACTTCGTCGCCGATGCCGTGGCCCGTGGCGCGCGAGGAGTGGTCGCCGAGCGCGAGATCGGCGGCCTGGCTGTGCCGCAGCTGGTCGTCTCGCGCACTCGTGACGCGCTGGCGGACGCGGCCGACGCCTGGTACGGCCGCCCGTCGGAGCGCGTCGAGGTGATCGGCGTGACCGGCACCGACGGCAAGACCACGACCTGCTACCTCGCGGTCGCCGC
>JBDTMU010000032.1:0-10806 GCA_039934115.1 Chloroflexota bacterium
GTGGCGTAGTACGAGAAGAGCCCGCCGGTGAGGCCCGTGCTGAAGCGCAGCGTGAACGTGCCGAACAGGACGGCCTGGATCGAACGATTCGCGACGGGGTTCACACCGGAGGCTCCAGGGGCTCATCGGTCAGGTCGGCTGCAGGCTCGGTCGGAGCCGATGCGACGCTCGCCACCGCTCGACGCTTTGGCCTGAACCGAAGGCCCACGATCGTCGCGCCGGTCAGCACGACGACCCCGCCCCCCGCGACCAGGACACGGGTCTGGCCGGCCTCGGCCGCACCGGTGCGCTCGGCCAGCGCCCGCTCCGCGTCGCGGCTCGCGACGTCAAGGTCGTCGGCCTCGTATGCGTCGCGCGCCGCCTTGAGGTCGGCCGCGGGGTTGGCCCCCCACAGGCCGATCGACTCCAGGATCGTCTCCTTCTCCGCGACCCGTTCGGTGGCGACGGAGATGTCGGCGAGCACCTCGATCTGAAGCTCCGCCTCGGCCTTGGCGGCCTTCAGGCCACCGTCTCGCTCGAAAAGCTTCTCCAGCTCGGCCGGGGGAGTGAGATGCAGGTCGCCGGCGCCTGACGCGATCTCGCCGCGCGCATCGAGCACCACACCGGCCAATGTCATGGCTGCATCGGCCTCGTCGAATCTCCACGACCCCATCGAATTTCGCAGGTCCTTCGGCAGGTTCCAGGCGCCCGCCTCCTGGACGACCGAGGCGTACTGATCGCGTGCCGCCGTGCGCGCCTCCATCAGTCGCTGCTCCTCGTCGTTGACCACCCAGTCGGTCCACAGGTCGTCGAAGTTGGCCCCGGCCCGCTCGTCGAGCAGGTCGAGCAGCTGCTGCCAGCCCTCGAGCTTCACGTCGCCCGCGATCTGCGGGTCGCCCTCCTCATTCGCCGGCTGGTACGCCATCTCGCTCGCATCGGCCCCACGCCAGACGGCTTGCAGCTTTGCCACGTCCGTTCGGCCGAAGATCAGCAGGGCGAGATGGTAGCTGGCGGCATAGGCGTACCCCTCCACCCCGATCTCGACGCCTCCGATCTCTCCCCAGTCGTTGAGCGGAATCTTGTTCGCCAAGAGCTCGTCGGTCAGGTCGAAGGCATCGCCAGTGGCGCCGATCGCCTGCGCGGCCTGCACCCCGTAGAACTCCGCGTAGGCCTCACCGATCCAGCGATCGCGGAACAGATCGCCGTTGAACCAGATGTGCGCCGCCTCGTGCAGCCCAACGTAGGCATCGGCGTCGTATCGGACCCGAATGATGCCGCTCAGCTTGTTGTAGATGCCTGCGTAGTCGCCGAGGCGGCTGGTGGCGGCCTCCTCGATGACCAGCGTGCCGGGGGCCTCGTAGGGAAGCCCGATCAAGCGCTGGAGGGCTGGCAGCCCATCGGTCATCAGGCTGGTCATGGCCGTTCCCCATTCGGGGTCGTCCTGCCATGCCCGCACCTTCAGGGGAGCCGGCTGGCCACCGACCTGGACGGTGAGCAGCGTGTCGCTGAACGCACCGGCGCGATCTGCGGAGAGGTACGCGAAGAAATCGAACGGGTCCGGCAGCGAGGTCGTCGCCAGGATGATCTCGCCTCCGGCACCGACCGAAGGGGTCAGATCCTCGCCCTGCACGGTCGGGCGAAACCCTCCGGGCAGGATGACGGTGACGCTTCCACCCGGCTCGCCGGAGCTCCCAAAGGCCCAGAGCGGGAAGGCGACGATACTCGAGCTGATCCGCAGGTTGCGATCCGCCACGCCGCCCGGATCGGGCAGGTCGAAGGTCACCCGGTAGGGGTAGCTCTGCTGGAACGAGACCCCTTCGGCGAACGTGACCGTCACGCTCACGAAGTCCGGATCCGAAGCGTCCAGCGCGACCGGCAGCCCCTGCCCGCTCGAAGACGCGGCCACGTTCGTGGCGCCCGCCTGCACCGCGAAGATGGAGCTGGGGTAGTACGCAATCCCATCCTCGGGATTCGGGGTGTACGAGGTCGCCACCGCGTCGATCGTGACATGGACCCGGCGTTCCTCGGGGAGCGCCTGGTAGCGCGTCTGCGCGATCACGACCAGGCCGCGATCGGCAGCCAGCACCACGCGGCCGGGAAGGAACGCTGAGCCAAGGCCCAGCAGGATCAGTGCCGCGGCTGCGGCAAGGGGGACGATGCGGCTTGTCGCTTGTCGCATGACCCCCGCAGGATAGGCGGAGACCGCCGTCAGGCGCTCTTGGCGAAGGCCTCGAGCCCGAATGCGGTCTCCAGCTGCTCGGCCGGACGGAAGCCGACCGCGGCCTTCGGTGGCTCGCCTGGCGCAAAGAAGGCGACGGTGGGGATGCTCATCACCCCGTAGTGCATGGCCGTGTGCGGATTGGCGTCCACGTCGAGCTTCATGACCTCGATCTGGCCGGCGTACTTCTCGGCCAGCTTGTCGATCTCGGGCGCCACCAGGCGACAGGGACCGCACCACGCGGCCCAGAAGTCGACGATGACGGGCTTATCGCTCTGGATCACCATCTGTTCGAAGTTGGCGTCGGTCACCTCACGGGCGTTCGACATCGGTCTTGCTTGGTCCTTTCTGTGTCGCCCGTCAGCCGGCGACCTGTCGGAGGATGCGGTAGACCTCGAGCACCTGCGGGTGCGCGAGCCGATAGAAGACAGTGCTCCCCTCGCGTCGGGAGGCGACGATCCCCGCTGCGCGCAGGACCGAGAGGTGCTGACTCATGTTCGGCACCTGGCAGCCCACGTCGCGGGACAGATCGCTCACGGATCGCTCCCCGTCGGCCAGCCGTTCGACCACGCACAGCCGTTTGGCGTCCGAGAGCGCTCGGGCGATCGCGGCGGCGCGGTCTCGAAGGATATCGGGAATGAGCGTGGCTTCCATCCACACGATTGTGTCACTGCTTGCGCAAGGACGCAAGTCTTCCGGTTTGAGGACGTTGGATGGCCGCGACAGGCAAGGTGTCACGCAGCCTGCACAGGATGGCGACATGACCATTCAACTCTCCTGTCCCTGGTGCACCGATGAGGTCACCTTCACCATCAACGAGGCCGACGAGGAGCTCGTGTGCGGCAGCTGCTGCACGCGGATGGACTTCGCTCCGGACCCCGGCGTCACCTACGAGCTGCTCTACGCATCGGTCGCCTGAATCGACCTAGCCCAGCTCCTCGGGGATCGGCAGCCCTACCCCGCTCAGCAGGTGCCCGACCGTTCGCTGCTCGCGGACGCGGATGGCGTCGCCGCGCGTCTTGTGGCGCTGCTCCGGCAGTGTGACGAGCTCGACCTCCCTGCCTGCGTCGCGGAACGCCTCGACGAGACGGTCGGAGTGGCGCAGATGCACGTTCTCGTCGACGGTGCCGTGGATCAGCAGCAGGTCGCCCTGCACTGCCTCGACATGCGTGAGCGCGGACGACTCGCGGTAGCCGTCGGGGTTCTCGCTCGGCAGGCCCAGGTATCGCTCGGTGTAGGCGGTGTCGTAGCCGGTCCATTCGCTCACCGGGGCGACCGCAACCGCCGTCCCGAAAAGATCTGGCTCCCGCGCCATCGCCATGATTGCCATGAACCCGCCGTAGCTAGCCCCGACGACGCCGACCTTGCCAAGGTCCAGCTCGCCAGCCGCAGCCAGCTGGCGCAGGGCAGTCGCCTGATCCGCGACTTCGTTCCATCCCATCTGACCCTTGACCGCTGATTCGAAGGCCAGCCCGCGGCCCTCGCTTCCCCGGCTGTCGACCACGACCACGGTCGCGCCATGCTGGGCCAGGTACTGCCGAAGGCCGAACACGGTCAGTTCCCAGTCGTTCCTCACGTACTGCCAGTGGGGTCCGCCATAGACCCACAGCACGGCAGGTGGCGGCACGCCGCCCGGAAGGTGCGTCGCTGAGCGGTACAACGCGGCGTTCAGACGCGTGCGGCCGTCCGCGGCCTCCAGCTCGACGAGCTCCGGCGGATCGAGGTGCGCGTCTTCCGCTGTGGTCGACGAGGCGTGAATCAGCTCGGAGTCACCATCGCGAGTCGCGACCGTGACGCGTTGGGCATGCCGGAGGTCCGACCAGGTGTCGATCCAGCGCTCGCCATCCGGATCGGCCACCACGCTGTGCCAGCCGGGTTCCTTGCTCAGGCGCTCCGGATCAGCGATCGGCTTGGCAGCGTCCAGCGGGACCGCATACAGGTGGCGTTCGAGGACACTTTCGCGTGTCCCCGTGAAGAGGACCTCGCCCCGCCGCTCGCAGACGGCCACGACCGCCGTGACGACCCATTCTCCCTGGGTCAGTACGCGCTCGAGATCCCCGGTGGGGGCGCGCAGCTCCAGGTGCCGAAAGCCGCTCCGTTCCGTGGAGCGCAGGATGCGGCCATCTGCCAGGACCCGCGTGTCGTCGTCCAGGTTGATCCAGGGGTCGCTCTCCTCTGTCCAGAGACGCGCGATGGATCCATCCACGCCGACCCGATGCCAGTGCAGCGTCCGCTGCGCGCGCGGCAGCACGGCGACGAGCCAGCCGCCGGCCGGGTCGGCGACCACCCTCGCCAGGTAGTAGTCGGCCTCCATGGGAAGGACGACCTCTCGCCATGACGAATCGGAGATCGATGCAATCCGTAGGCTCACCTGCGCATTCGGGCCACCGGCAAACGGATAGTGATGAATCTCATCGGAGGGGTCCCGCCCCGCGGTGTGCTTGATCGTGAGCGTCGGAATGGCGCGCTCGTCGACGTGGGCAAACAGCAGGGAACGCGAGTCGGCGCTCCACCAGGCGCCCTCGAGCCGCTCGAGCTCCTCGGCCGCCGCGAATTCGGCCAGTCCGTTGGAGACGCCCTCCTCGGCGTCCTCGGTGATCCGATGCGTTGGGCCGCCTCGCACCGTGGCCACGTAGAGGTCGCCGCCGGTGGAGAACGATAGGAACCCGCCGTCGGGGCTGAGGACGGCCCCGCTGGCCTCCTCCACGCCGGGGAGCTCGTGGACGCCGCGCTCCGTCTCTGGCCCGACGGCGACGAAGAGGCGGCCGCTCATCGGGACCAGCAAGGTTGGCTCCTTGGCGTTGCCGGCCCACGAGAACGAGGACACGCCCAGCTCGATCGCCCCGGTGCGCTCGCGCAGCAGGTGATCAGCTCTTGAGAGCGTCTCTTCGCGGGTCGTCTCGGGGAGCGGGGCCGCGATCTCGACTCGCTCCCGACTCGCCAGGTCATGGCGCCACAGAGAGCGCACCAAGGAGCCGTCCGGGCTGTGCAGATAGGTGATCGACTTACCGTCGGGGGCGAAGACCGCCGCCCCGGGTGCATCCATACCGGGCTCCGGGCGACGGGCCACGTCGGCGAGGTTCAGGAGGCGCCGGCTCGTCATGGGCGTCAGAACAGCCCCGAGATCAGCTCTCCTCGATCTCGATCGTGTCGATCCGGTCCCCGGGCTGCGAGTCGCGCTGCGGGTCGCGCTCGCGGATGCTGTTCACGACTTCCATGCCGGACGTCACGCGGCCGAAGACAGTGTGCCGCCCATCCAGGTGCGGCGTCGCGCCGAATGTCAGGAAGAACTGCGACCCGTTCGTGTTCGGGCCGGCATTGGCCATCGAGATCACCCCAGGCCCGTCGTGGCGCCGCTTCACCGACAGCTCATCTCGGAAGGAGTAGCCGGGGCCGCCCGTACCCGTCCCGGTGGGGTCGCCCCCCTGGGCCATGAAGCCCGGGATCACACGGTGGAAGGTCGTGCCGTCGTAGAAGCCGGCGCGGGCCAGGTTCACGAAGTTCTCGACCGTCATCGGTGCATCCGCGGCAAACAGCTCAGCCGTGAACTCACCGCGTTCCGTCTTGAAACGCGCGGAATACGACTTGGTGAGGTCGAGCGCGCCGCTGGGAGCGGCCAATCGGTCAGACATGCGTGCTCCGAGGGTGCGGAATGGGACGGACCGATGCTAGCCGACGTTGGACGCGCGCGTCCGCCCCACGCCACGCTCACTGCTCGATGTCGATCACCAGGCGGCTCGGGCCGCTGAGGGTCAGGACCCGGAAGCAACCGGCGCCGTTCAGGCCCAGGTACCAGGTGCTGACCGCCTCGAAATCACCGCCCTCGACGAGCTGCTCAAGCCGGTCGAAGCCGGCATGGAAGTCGGTCGACCCGCCGTAGGTCAGGCTACCCTCCGGCGACATCTTGCTGGCGCCGTGCATGGTGATCCGAAGGAACGCGCTGCCGGCAACGTCCATCTCGAGGCCACTCGGATCAGCGTACAGGGGAGGCAACACCCCTTCGATGACCGCGTCCGGGAGGCCGGAGGCGAACTCGAACACGACACGGTCGTACCCCTCGTGCGTGCCGACCCTGACATCGGTGATCTGGGCGCGGTCGGTGGTCGCTGCGATGCTGACCGATGGCGTGCAGGCGAACGGTGGCAGGCTTTCGGTTGGCTCGCTGGCGGCGGCCGATGGCTCGACGCTCGCCGGCTGTGACACCGCGGTCGAGGGCTCAGCGCTGGGGGAGGCGCCCGCCGAGTCGCTCGACACGCTCGAGGGGCTTCCGGCGGCGCAACCGGCAAGGGCGATGCCTGCAATCAGGGCGAGCGCGCCTAGCGAGGGGCGCGAGAGCTGCATGCGAGTCATGGTGCGTTGCTCCATTCGTGAGGCTCGGCACTGGCTGCACCGGCCACCTCTTCGACGCCAACCCTGGCCGATTCGTTACGGCACCATCATCCCCCGGATGCCCCAACCCTCGCCTCGAGGAGCCGCCGTTCGGCCGGGTTGTCGGTCAGGGCCAGCGCACGACGATCGGCCGAGCGAGCGTCGTCGAGGCGCCCCAGCCTGCGGAGGAGCTCGCCCCGCGCCGCGTGGAAGAGGTGGTATCCGTCGAGGCGAGCAGCGAGAGGTTCGATTTCCGCGAGCGCGACCTCGGGACCCGCCACCTCGGCCAGCGCCAGGGCCCGATTCAGGGCCACAACCGGCGTCGGCTGCAGCGTGAACAGACGGTCGTACAGGGCCACGATCTCGGCCCAGTCAGTCTCGGCATACGAGGGCGCCGTGGCGTGGACCGCCACGATCGCCGCCTGCAGCAGATGCGAACCGGGGCGGCCCATGCGCAGCCCGCGCTCGACCAGGTCACCCGCGTCGGCGATCGCTGCCGCGTCCCATCGCGAGCGGTCCTGGTCCGGGAGGAGGATCAGGGAGCCGTCCGGTGCGAAGCGCGCCTCTACCCTGGCCAGGTGCAGTCGCATCAGCGCCAGCAGGCCGAGTGGCTCTGGCTCATCTGGCATCAGCCGGACGAGCAGCGAGGTGAGCCATTCGGCGTCGCGGGCCAGGTCGCGGCGATCCGCGGCCGCGCCGTCAGAGGCGAGATATCCCTCGTTGAAGACGAGATAGAGGACAGCCAGCACCCCTGCCAGCCGGCCGGGAAGCTCGCTCGCCTCCGGGATGCGGAACGGGATCCCTGCGTCCCGGATCTTGCGCTTTGCCCGTACCAGGCGTTGGGCGACTGTCGACTCGGGGACGAGGAAGGCGCGGGCCACCTGCGCCGAGTCGAGGCCGCCAACCGTGCGCAGGGTCAGGGCGACCTGCGCCTCGCGTGACAGGGCCGGGTGGCAGCATGTGAACAGGAGGCGGAGCCGATCGTCGGCGGCGAGCGGCCCACCGGTCTGGATTGGTCGCTCCATCTCCTCTGCCTCTGCGCCGAGCTGCTCCAGCCGCTGCCGAAATCGGGCGTCTCGTCGCAGCCGGTCGATCGCGCGGCGGCGCGCGGTGGTCATCAGCCACGCCCCCGGGTTGCGAGGCAGGCCGTCGATCGGCCAGTGCTCAAGCGCGGAGACGGACGCCTCCTGCACGAGCTCCTCGGCAAGGTCCCAATCACCCAGGATGCGGACCAGCGAGGCGATGAGACGCGTGCGCTCCTCCCGCAGGACCAGGTCCAGGGAGATATCGACGGCGTGTCGTTCAGTCAAGGAAACTCCTGAGCAGGTGGATCAGCACGCGACGATCGGGCGCTGGCCTCCGGGGCCGAAGAACCGGTAGGATGGGCGGCGCCTGCCTGAACCGGCATCCACGTTAGTCTGGGAGGCCATCGTTTGCACACTCGCCGCGTCACCACGCTGCTCATGGCCGCGGTCATGCTGGCCGCCTGCTCCGCGTCCGGACCGAGCGCGACGCCCGGGGAATCGAGCGGCGGTGTCGCAAGTGACGCCCCAAGCGCCATTCCTCTGCCCACCCCGACGGTGGAGCCGACGCCGACCGCGACTCCGCCGGGTGGCGTCTATTCCGGCACCGCCGGCGGCCAGCTAGATCCGCGGGTCGCGGATCTCCCGCTGCGGGTCTACGTGCCGAATGAGCTCTCGAACGACGTGGCGGTCATCGATCCTGAGACCCTCACCGTGATCGGCCGCTTCGCTGTCGGCGCCGCCCCCGAGCACATCACCCCCGACTGGGACCTCAGCAAGCTGTACGTCAACAACATGAACGGCGCCTCGCTGACAGTGATCGATCCGCTCACCGAGAAGCCGTCCGAGACCAGGCAGGTTCCGTTCCCGTACAACCTCTACTACACGCCCGATGGCTCGAAGGCGATCGTGGTGGCCGACTACCTCGGCATGGGCATGATCGCCGACAACGGCCTCTACTTCTACGATCGGAAGAGCTGGGAGCTCCTGAAGTTCGTGCAGGTCCCCTGGCCGGGCGTCAATCACCTCGACTTCTCGCCCGATGGCGGCTTCCTCATCGTCAGCTGTGAGAGCGCAGGGGTCGTGGCCAAGGTCAACACCGTGACGATGGCGGTCGAGGGGTCGATCGAGCTCGGCGGCTCGCCACTCGACGTCCGCCTCGCGCCCGCGGGGGACGTCTTCTTCGTTGCGAACCAGGGCACGAACGGGGTTGACGTCGTGGACGGGGTGGGAATGCAGCGCGTCGATTTCATCCCCACCGCCCCGGGAGCGCATGGATTCGCGTTCAGCCGCGACGTCACCCGGCTCTTCGTCACGAACCGCTACAGCGGCACGATTTCGGTGATCGACGTGGCAACGCGGAAGGTCATCGACACATGGGAGGTCGGGGGATCGCCGGACATGGCCGCAGTCTCCCCGGATGGCACCCAGCTGTGGGTCTCGAATCGCTTCCACGGCACGGTCATGGTCCTCAATCCGGAGACGGGGGAAGTGATCAAGGTCATCCCGACCGGTGGGAACCCGCACGGCCTCACCTTCTGGCCTCAGCCGGGCACCATTAGCCTCGGCCACAACGGCAACATGCGTTGAGTCCCTCTTCAAGCCGATGAGAGGCCGGGGGGTGCTGGCGCTCACGGCAGGGGTGCTGCTGGCGGCCTGCTCCACGTCTTCTCCCAGTCCCTCGGCAACGCCGTCCGGCAGCGGTCACGGCAGCCCATCAGCCAGTCTCGCCAGTGGCGCGCCGTCGCTCGTCCCGGAGCCGAGTCCGACCCCGACCGGCGGGGTGTATGCAGCCACGACGAGTGGCGAGATCGATCCCTCGCTCGCCGACATCCCCGAACGGGTGTACGTGCCGAACGAGCTGTCGGGTGACGTCACCGTCATCGATCCTGCCACGTTTGCGGTCGTGGGCACCTTCACCACCGGTGCATACCCGGAGCACGTCACCCCCGATTGGGACCTGCAGCGGCTGCTCGTCAGCAACATGAACGGCGGCACCCTGTCGGTGGTCGATCCCCGGACGGCGCAGGAGGTCGACACCATCGGCCTGGCGATCTTCCCGTACGCGGTCTACTTCACCATCGATGGCCAGAAGGCGATGGTGGTCACCGACTACATCTCGCCCTCCCTCGTCAAGGACAACGGCATCACCTTCTACGACCGCGAGACCTGGGAGCTCCTCAAATTCGTCCAGGTGCCGTGGCCTGGCGCCGACGACCTGGACCTGTCCGCGGACGGCAGCTACCTGATGATCAGCTGCGAGTACAGCGGGCAGCTGGCGAAGGTGGACACGAACGAGATGGCACTGACCGGCAACGTCGAGGTCGGCAGCCTGCCCCGAGACGTGCGTCTCGCGCCGGATGGTCGAGCCTTCTTCGTGGCCAACGAGGGGCTCGACGGAGTCCAGGTCGTGGATCCGGAGGCCATGGCCGTGACCACCTTCATCCCGACCGGCGACGGTGCACATGGTCTGGAGTTCAGCCGCGACACCTCGCAGATGTTCGTCGCCAATCGTGCCGCCGCCACCATCTCGGTCATCGACCTCGCGTCGCTGAAGGTCGTGGCCACCTGGTCAGTGGGCGGCTCCCCCGACGAGATGGTGCTCTCCCCGGACGGCAGCCAGATGTGGGCATCGAACCGATACCACCGGACGGTATCGGTCATTGACACGCAGACGGGCGAGGTCCTCGCCACCATCCCGGTCGGCTCCAGCCCGCACGGGCTGACCTATTGGCCGCAGCCAGGCCGCATGAGCATCGGCCAGAACGGCAACATGCGCTGACGGAGCTCGCCTAGCGCTCGACGATCGGACGGATCTCGAGGGTGTCCGGCGCTGGCCAGGACGACGCGAGCCGGATGGCGGCATCGAGGTCGGGCACGTCGAGAATGCCGTAGCCGGCGACCATCTCCTTGCCCTCGACGAATGGCCCGTCGGTGACCGTCACCCCGCCCGAAGGGTCGCGACGAATGGTGGTCGCGGTCGATCCGGGCTGGAGCTCGTGACCGTCGAGGATCTCTCCGGCCTTGGCGTGCTCGTCCCACCAGCCACGGACCTTCTCGTACAGCGCGCCCTGTTCGGCTTCGCTCAGGTGGCCCCAGGCGTCATCGGCCCCGGCGATGATGAGCATGTACTTCATTGATCCTGCAATCCTCCCGCTGTGTCTGTTCATGATGACGACGAACGGCAGGCTGGATGCACGACATGGCCTCACAAACGGG
>JBDTMU010000033.1:0-10788 GCA_039934115.1 Chloroflexota bacterium
CCCTGGGATACACCCTCTCGACCGGCGACTACTACGCCGCGGCCATCCCGCTCGCTCTGGCGATCGGCCGTGTCGGCTGTTTCCTCTCCGAGCTGCCGCTCGGCACGCCGACCGGCATGCCGTGGGGCATGTCCGTCTCGCCCGAGGCAGCGGCCGCATTCCCCCGCTGCCCCGGCTGCGGTGGACCGATGCACCCCAGCATGCTGTACGAGATCGGCTTCCACCTCGGCGCATTCGCGCTGATCACGACGCGCGGCCCCCTCTTTCCCGTTCGCGGCGACACGCTCAAGGCCTACCTGCTGGCCTACGGCGTCTTTCGCTTCGGGATCGAGTCCATTCGTGGTAACGAGGTCCAGTGGCTTGGCCTGACCGGCCCGCAGCTGGTGCTGATCCCCCTGGTGGCGTGGCTCGCGCTTCATTTCGTTCGCCAATTGCGCAGCGGCGTCTACCGTATGCCGCTGCCCCAGCCCGCAATCGCCTAGGAGGGACCGATGGATCCGGCAATCAAGCGCTACCTCGACGAGCACGGGGCGACGTACACCCGCGACGCCCTCCGTCGGAGCCTGGTGGATGCCGGCCATGATCCGGCTGCCGTGGACGTGGCGCTCGCCGAGTGGGAGGCCCAGCGCACCGGGACGAACGTGGGTCCCGAGAAGAGACGGACCTTCGGCCGATGGGCCATGGGCCTGCACGTTGCCGCTCTGGTGGCCGTCTTCCTCCTGCTTGTTGTCCTGAAGGGAACCGCCGCCATCGGCCTTGCCGTCCTCGGTTGCGCCGTCCTCGCCGTGGCCATGCTCATCGGCTGGGCAATCTCTTCGCTGGTCGGTCGCGCCCTGCTGCCGCGGGCAGGGGTGATCGTGGCACTCGTCGTCCCCGCCATCTCTGCTCTCGCCCTGAGCGGCACCTGCTTCGCGCTGTTGAGCTCATCCATCGGAACGCCGCCCCGCAATGGCACGGTCGACCTCGAGGTCCTCGCACCGCGGGCGTTCAATGGATCGGGCGCCGCGTCCTGCTACGTTGCCACGGGGAGTGTCTTGGTCGACTCGCAGCGGCCGATCGGCACCCTTGACGGCAAGACCGTCAGCGTGTCCGTGACCTGGTACGGCGATGACCCGAACAATCCAGTCCCTGCATCGAGCACCAGCATCTCAGTCTTCTTCGAACCAACCGCGGCGGAAAAGTTGCCGGAGTCATTCGGCGTGATCTTCAGCACGAACCTGGAGGTCGAGGTGGCGCCTGAGGGCCTCACCGGCACGATCCAGTTCGACGGCCTCGCCTCGGAGCCAATCGGCGCGCCTGGCGAGCCGTCAACTCCCGAGGTCATCTCCGGATCGGTTACCTGGAGCTGCAAGTGACGACTGCACTTCCACTCCGCGCCTACACACCGCTGCGCATGGTGCTGACCGTATGCGGCCAATGCTTCACCGAGGACCCGGACCGCGAGGTGGACTACGGGATGGACATCCTGCAGGGCAACCTCGTCGCCCAAGACGGATCTGTCTACCTTCGGCGGCATTGCCGCAGGGGTCATGGCGAGGTGGTGAGCCTGTACGACGAGGACCATGGCCTTTGGGAATACCTCCAGCAATGGCGCGTGCCGACCCGCGAGATCATCCCGGACACGCCTGACAACGTGATGCCGATCCCGATGGGCTACGCCAACGGGCTCGGCCGCCTCCAGACGCAGCACAGCTGCATCCTGCTGCTCGATGTCACCGAGCACTGCAACCTGAACTGCCCGACCTGCTTCGCCGCGTCGGGCACCAACGTGGGCCGCTACGCCCGCCTCCCCCACATCCTGCGCACGCTTGACGCCTCGATCGAGCGCGAGGGCGGCAAGATCGACGTGCTGATGCTGTCGGGTGGCGAGCCGACCGTTCATCCGGAGATCGTCGAGATCATCCAGGCCGCGGTGGAGCGCAACGTCACGCGGGTGCTGCTCAACACCAACGGCATCCGCATCACGAAGGACGATCGCTTCCTGGACGCCCTCCACAAGCTGCGCGGCCGGCTCGAGGTCTATCTCCAGTTCGATGGCTTCGACCTCGACACGCACCTCTTCCACCGCGGCGAGGATCTGCGCGCCATGAAGGCGGAGGCAATCAAGCGCCTGACCGATGCTCGGATCTTCACGACCCTCACCATGGTCGTGGCCCAGGGCGTCAACGATCACGAGATCGGGGCCGTAGCGGACTTCGCCTTCGACACCGATTACATCGCCGGCGTCGCTTACCAGCCGGTCTTCGGCTCCGGCCGGGCCAACCCGATCGATCCCATGCAGCGCATCACGACGACCGGCGTCCTCAAGCGCCTGGGTCCCCAGACCAACGGGCGGGCCGATGCCTCCGACTTCATCGCCTTACCGTGCAGCCACCCGGACTGCTGCGCGATCACCTATTTCGTGAAGGAGGACAGCGGGGTTCATCGGTCCATCCCGAAGCTGGTGGGGATCGAGCGGCTGAAGGACAACCTCTCGATCGTCGGCAACCGGATCGCCGCCGACGATCAGCTGTGGGACTCGCTGATCGGGATGATGAGCGAGACGACCACCATCAGCCGCCCCGAGCTGATCGACTACATCATCAACATCTGCGAGGCGTGCGACATTGGCATCGGCGGCTTCATGAAGGACATCGGTCGCTACCTGGTCAAGGGAGAACGGGCTGCGGAGCTCGTCGCACTCCGCACCAAGCGGCTCTCGGTCAAGTCGTTCATGGATGCCTGGACCATGAACATCGAGCGCCTGCAGCAATGCTGCGTGCACGTCGGGTCGACCGATGGCGAAGAGGACCCGGTGCGCATCCCGTTCTGCGCTCGTCAGCTCTTCGGCAACCTGCGGCGACGCACCTCGGCGGGGCAGGTGGCAGCCCGTCAGCTGGTGGAGCTCGACGGCCTGTTGACCCGATCATGAGCGCGGAGACCCCGACCCTCGACCCGATCAAGGCCTGGCTCGCCGCCCGGCCGCCGCTGACCCGCGCCCAGAAGTACGACCGCCTGGCGTTCACCTTCTGCAAGATGGGGACGGTGGGACTGATCGCATGGCTGGTCAGCCCGCCGATCTTCGTCCTGGGCGTGGCCATGGTGGCGATCTACCTGTACGGCAGGGCGGTCGCCCTTGGCATCACCCGAAGCCAATGCATCCTGCGGCGCCCGTTGCTGATCATGGGCTTCTGGGCGGCCGTCGCCGCGGCGGACGCTACCTGGCTCCTCGTCCTGCGCTGACGTCAGTGCGGCACTGCGCCGAGGGGTCTTCCGCAATGAGGGCGCGAGGCCGTATGCTCCGATCGTAGCGACGGAGGAGGCCCCCGGTGGCACGCGACGAGAAGCTCGACCTGCTGCACAGCATCCCGCTCTTCGACCGGTTCGACCGGAAGCACCTCGAGCGCCTGGGGATGCTCACCGAGGAGGTTGACGTCCCAGCCGGCAAGTTGCTGATTCGCCAGGGCGAGCTTGGCGACGACCTGATGGTGATCGTCTCCGGCACCGTCACGGTCGAACGCGACGGCGTGCAGGTGAACAGCCTCGGGCCGGGTGAGTTCTTCGGCGAGATCGCCCTCATCGATCGAGGACCGCGCACTGCCACCGTTACGGCCGAGACACCGTGCCGCCTGCTCGTCATCAATCACCGCGACTTCCACTCGCTGATGGACGAGTTCCCCGAGGTTGCCGCCCAGGTCCTCGCGACCCTCGCCCAACGCCTGCGCAGCCTCGATCCGACCGCCATCCACTGAGAGTCGGCTCCCCTTCCCATGCAATGCGGTTGATAGCCCGGACCGACCTAGAGCATGCCTTTCGAGAGAGTCCTGGGCCTAGGGTGTGAGCCGATGGCGGCACCGGCAGCGGGCCGCACGCTCAACACGCAGAGGTATCAGATCATGCTGTGGACGATCTTGGTCATCGTGCTCGTGCTCTGGCTACTCGGTCTCATCGGATCGGTTGGCGGGAGCCTCATCCACCTGCTTCTGGTGGTGGCCGTCGTGATTCTCGTTCTCCAGCTCCTATCCGGCCGACGCGCGGTCTGACGACAGCCGGGCCTTGCCAGGGGGCATGGCCGGCAGACGCACGCCCGGGTCTCGACCCGGACCTCGTCGGCTGCTAATCTCCTGCTCGCCGGATCCTGCGCGATCCGCGTCAGCGAGCGGGAGTAACTCAGTTGGCAGAGTGTCTGCTTCCCAAGCAGGATGTCGCGGGTTCGAACCCCGTCTCCCGCTCCATCGCCTAGCCCCACGCCGCCAGCGGCATCATCGCGGCCAGGCGTAACAGGCTCGGATTGGCTTCGAACCGGACCAGCATCGGCGCCAGCCGGCGGGCGGTCCGGTGGCTCCCAAACCAGATCGGCTTCGGCCAGGTGCGGAACGGGGCCCGAACCACGGTCTTCTCGACCCGCGAGAACATCAGGGTGTTGTGCACGACGTCGGTCCCTGAGCCGATGTCGTTGCGGGCGTGTCCCGGGAAGGCGCCCCACGGCGTCACACCCAGCGCGAAGCCCAGCGCCGACCAGTGGTTGATCGCCACCGTGCCATAGCGCAGATCCGAAACCGCCTTCTCAACCGCCTCGGCGACCTCGGCGTTCCGCAGGGACGATGGATGGACGATGAGGGTGGCGTTCAGCGAGCCTGGCAGCGAATGATTGGCGAATGCGACGGCGCGTGAGATGAAGTCAGCGGTGTCCGCCGACTGGAGCGGCAGTTCGCCGAAGACGCTGCAGAACGATTCCGTGGTGAAGCAGGGATCGTCGCGCGCGCCTGGGTCGAGATCGGTGATCAGGGCCCAGGGCAGGCGGCCATCGGCCCGGGAACCGTACAGCTCAGCCTCTGGATGTGCGCCCAGGAACCGGTCGAATCGATCCGCCGCACCCGGGTAGTACGCCATCCGAGCAGGGGTCGCCATCAGCCGTGCACGGACAGCATTCAGGAATCGCTGCCGCAGATGCCAGCCGGCAGCAGTAATGATGACGCGCGGCGTGGTGCAGTTGAAGCCGGCGTTGTTGGTGAGCATGGTGGCGAGGTTGTCGGCCTGGTAGCCGATCTCGGCCTCCGACCATCGACCCGGCACAACGATGACCGGCGTCAGGTTGCCGAGCTCCGCCGTGAATGGCTTACGCAGGATCGGTTCGTCCCTCAGCCGCCGCTCCTCGCCCTCGGCGCCGGGTCCGAACACCACCGTTTCGTAGGTCCGATACGACCCGGTGATGTGCAGCTCATCAACGTCGCGATGTGCAGCCAGATAGGCGCCCTCCGTCGCCCCGCCCTGGACGATCCGCAGGTATCCCTCCGCAATCAGGGCCTTCATCCCAGCCTGGAGGATGGGGCCAATGAAGGCCTGGGTCGGATGCAGCTTGAGGATCACCACGCGATTGGCGACGAAGAGCTTGTAGATGGCGTCCAGCGGCGCAATGGATGACAGATTGCCGCCGCCCAGCACCAGGCAGACCCCGCCCGCATCGGCTTTGCGGTAGGCGACCGCCTGGGTGAGCGGCAGCTCTTCTTCGGTGACACCGGGCTGCATCCAGACATCGGCCGTGACGCGCGGATACATCATCCGATCGAACCGATCGACCGGCATGACCCTGGCCGATACCCGCCCATCGGCGAGCGTCGCCACGCCGCCCGGGATGTGCGGTGCGCGACCCCGGGAGATGTCTCGCAGTGACGTGCCCAGCAGGCGCAGCTGGCGGAGCGTGAAGTAGGGTCCGGCGATGTCCTCCTCCGCCGCCTCCGAAGGTCCCAGCCCCTCCGCCTCCGCAACCGCAGCAGACCAGTCAGGCGCGATGCGGGCGATGTCACGCCGCAGCTGCGCGACGAGCGTCAGGCGATCACGCGGCGACACGGCAACCCATGCCGCCCGGCAGGCCCGGAGCTCGGAGACGGCGGCGTCGAGCTCGGCCTGCTCCGCCAGCGGGGGTAGGGCGACGGTGTCGGGAAGGATGGAGACGATGGGAGGAACCTCGCCGAACAAAGGGGGATGGGGCGATGCTAGCCGCGGCTTCGGTTCACGTCGAGGTTCAGGCCGCCAGCGGCTCAGGCCGCGTGAATCCTCCCGAAGGGATCCGCCGCGAGCAGATCCAGATCGATCGGCTCCGGGTTGACCAGCGGATATGGCGGCGACAGCAGGTAGCCCTGGCCAGCCGCGAACCCAAGTGAACGAACGACCTCCAGCTGCTCCCGGGTCTCAATCCCCTCTGCGACGAGGACCATGTGGCCGCGGTCTGTCAGATCCCGCAGGGCCTGCAGTACCGCGTGTGTCGACTCCCGCAGCACTCCGCCCTGGACCAGCGAGAGGTCAACCTTGATGATGTCGAACTGGACTTCGCTCAGCAGCCGAAGGCCAGCGTGACCCGCGCCGACATCGTCGGCCGCGATTCGCATTCCGGCAGCCCGGCACGCCTCGAGGTTGATGCGAAGCCGCTCGAGGTCCTCGATTCCCTCCCGCTCAGTCAGCTCCAGGACGACCCGATGCGGATGGATCCCGTACGGCGCGAGGCGGCTGAGCAGGTCGGTCACACGGAACTGCTCGGTCTCGACCGTTCGCGGAGATATGTTCACGCTCAGGTACTCGGTCGTTCCCTCGCGGGGCGCGCTCGCGGCCACAACGTCAACGCACGCCATGTCGAGCTCGACCGTTCGCCCCGTCGTCTCGGCCGCCAGGAAGAGGCTCTCCGCCCCGTGGAATCCAGAGCTTTCGGCTGGACGGACGAGCCCCTCGTAGCCGACAGGTCTGCCGGTCTGGAGGTCGTAGATCGGTTGGAAGACTGCCGCCAGCAGGCGCTGGCTCGCCACCTGTGCAACGGCGGCGGCCAGCTCGGGGGTCGAGCGCGTGTCATCGGCCGCGCCGTGCCGCTCAGGATCGAAGAGCTGGACGTCGGTCCGTCCATGTCGCTTCGCCCAATAGAGTGCGGCGTCCGCCTGGCGGCGAAGCCGGCCACTGTCGGTGCTCAGGTCGGGAAAGGTGGAGATGCCGGCCGAAAAGGAGAATGACGACATGCCGGGTCGCACGGCTTCGCCGCCCAATGCACTGGCCAGCAGGCGGCGGATGATGACGTGGGCGGCGTCGGCATCGGTGTGTGGCATCAAGACTGCGAACTCATCGCCTCCGACTCGGAAGCCGCGATCCGCGGCTCGCATGCTGGTGGCGATGAGCCGCCCCATGGAAGCCAGCAGGCCGTCGCCGCCTGCGTGCCCCTGCTCATCGTTGACGCGCTTCAGGTCATCGAGGTCGATGAGCGTGAGGGCCAGCGGGTATTCATGTCGCCGCGCAGCCTCGATCTGCCGCGCCAGCTCTTCCTGGAAGGCTCGGTGGTTGCCGAGCGAGGTGAGCGGGTCTCGCAGCGCGTCGATACGGGCCATGTTGTACAGGCCCTGGAGCTGATCGCCCATCTGGGCCAGCTGCTGCGCAGGCTCGAGCATGAAGCGGGCCAGCCTGGCCAGGACCGGCGGGAGAACGATGGCGGCGACTGCGAGCGGCAGGAGCGCGACGACTTCCGCCCCCGCGGGGACGCCGCTCACAGCTGCGGCCAGCGCCACGAGCGCGGTCGTCAGCACCAGGATGCCGCCAAGCGACAACAGGATGCGCGACCGAGCACGCTGCAGGCGCCCGTCGCCCTCCGGATCGGAGGTCATTTGATCAACGCTGATGTTCACGTGTGCCTCGAGGAATTGAGCCGGGTCCGGTGTAACGCGAGCGGCGCCGCGAGACCAGTCACCGAAAGTACCGGTCTCGTCCCGCGAGGGGCCGACCCACCTCGCCCCCGGGCTCGCCCGGACCTGGGCGTACTTCTAGTGCATGTACCGCGGAACGAGCGCGACGTACGGTGCTGCAGGACTGATCCGACACCCCCAGGAGGGCACGCCTCATCGTTCGGCGTTTGGCGCTTTCAATGGCGATCATCGCGACTCTGCTCGCCGCTTCGGCAACCAGAGGCGCGAGCGGCGCGTGCTCCGGCCCGGCGCACGACCCGATCCTCAGCGCCGGAGCTGCCTCCCCCACAACCGGGACAACCGCCACCGTCTTCACCTTCTCGGTTACGTATGCGGACACCAAGGGGTGTGCCCCGCTCTGGGTCCGCGTCGTGATCGCGGGCGTCGGCACGTTTTCCATGAACGGTGCCGGGACCAGTTACGACACCGGCGTCACTTTCACGCAAGGTCTGACGCCTCCGCCCGGCACGCATGCCTATTCCTTCGAAGCGAGCAGTGGGATAGGGAGTGGTCAGAAGACGACAGCGCTCACCTCTGTGACACCGCCCTCGGTCACGGTGGTCGCACCGACCCCACAGCCGACCCCGCCGCCCACCCCCAAGCCGACGCCGAAGCCGACGCCGAAGCCGACACCGGTGCCCACTCAGGTGCCGACTCCCCTCCCAACCCCGATCCCCACGACCGCGCCGACACCTGCTGCCACCCCCGCCCGCAGCGGATCGGTCGGATCGCCGGCAGCCAGCCCGAGCGGCGCGTCTGGCTCGCCGACAGGCACTGCCGCAGGTCAGGCACCCGGAGCGTCGGGCAGTCCCGCGCCGAATCCCGGAAGTTTCGGCGGGCCAGAGGGGATCGGTTCGCTCTCGCTTCTACTTGGTGCGTGGGCGACGACAACGGTGGGTGGCCTTGCATTCTTCCTGTACCTGGCTCCGCGCCGTCGCCAGCCGCGCCAGCCCGCCTTTGCCGATGCTGGGTCGGCGGAGCCGGCCACCGCATCCCTGCCACCACATCCCTCAGCAGCCGCGTCGGATCTCCAATCGGACCTGCCGCCGGCAGAGGCAAGGTTGCCTCGATGGCTTCGCCCTTCCGTTCAGGCCGCACGCCACGATGAGCGCGGGCCGAGATCCGGAACACGGAGGCTCGGGGATCCCTAGGCTGGCGGTGTGTTCTCGCGCTCCAGCTCCGTCGTCGTCGTGGCCCTCTTCATCACGCTCCCGGCCTGCAACGCTGACGAATCTGCATTGCCCAGTGCGGGCGCCAGCACGCACGGCGCAAGCCCCTCGGCCGCCAGCACATCGGCTGCGTCGACGTCCTCCGGGCCTGACGGATGGGCAGAGCTCGCGATACCGGCGACCGCCCCCGCGCCGCGGGAAGACCACACGTGGACATTGACGCCCGATGGCGCCACGGCGTACTTGTTCGGCGGACGGGACGGCGCGACCGTGTATGACGACCTGTGGGCCTACACCCTGGCGACCGACGGCTGGCGCTCGGTGACACCTTCAGGCGAGACGCCGCCGGCACGGTTCGGCCACAACGCCGTCTGGGCTTCGGGCATCGGCCTGGTCATCTTCGCGGGCCAGGGCGAGGCGGGCTTCTTCGGGGACCTGTGGGCCTACGATCCCGCGTCAAACGCCTGGCGCCTGCTGCCGGTGGACGGTGCCGCCCCGGTGTCTCGCTACGGCAGCTGCGGCAGCATCGGCCTCGACGGCAGGCTCTGGATCAGCCACGGCTTCACCAGCGAAGGACAGCGCTTCGCGGACACGAGGGCCTACGACTTCGAAACCGGCACGTGGATGGATGAGACCCCGGCCGACGACGCTCCCGTCCGCCGATGCCTCCACGCGTGTTGGTGGACCAATGACGGCGAGATGATCCTGTATGGAGGGCAAACGACGGGCACCGTTGCCCTCGGCGACCGTTGGCGTCTGGTGGTTGGCGAGCGACCAGGCACGAACGCCTGGACTCAGCTTCAGCCCAGCGGCGAGGCGCCGGCGAACCGCAACCTGTATGCAGCTGCGCGCTGGGGCCCCGTGACGCTGGTGTTCGGTGGCCAAGGCCTGGACGGCGACTATCTCGCCGATACGTGGTGGCTTGCCGACGACGCGGCCACTCTCGCGCTGGATACCGGCCGCGCCGCTCCGTCGGCACGGTCCGGAGCGGAGATGATCGCGGACACCGGGCGCGGGCGTCTGATGCTCTTCGGCGGGCGGGACGGCCAGGCGGTCTTCGGCGACCTCTGGCAGCTGATCCTGCCCGCCTCGCCCTAGCGGGCGCTCGGAGGGTCCAGGCGGCACGCCACGATCAGCGCGGGTCGAGGGCCGACACGCGGAGGCTTGAGGACTCCTAGCCCCTAGTTCACCGTGAAGGCCGTCCGCATCCCCTCGTTGTAGTGCGATTCGTGTCCACCGGCTGCCTCGACGATATTGCAGATCAGGACGTAGTTCCCGGCCGCGAGGTCGAATGATGCGGTCTGGGTGGCGCCGATCTCCAGTTCCTCGACCTCGCCGATGAACTCGATTCCGGCTCCCGCCTCATCAACTTTCCCGGTCGCGTCAACGGCAAGGTCGGCAGGAGCGAGATCCGTCTTGATGACCACGAACTCGTGCTTGAACGAGGGCCCGGCATTGGTAACGTCGAATGTCACGTTGCCAGCCGGAGCGCTCGCCTTGTCGGGGATGAGGGCCCACTCGGTGAGCGTCACCTTGATCGAGCCTGTCGCGGCGCTGGCGGCCGCGCTGCCCGGGGCGCTGGCGGCTGCACTGCTCGGCCCGCTGCTGGCCGCGCTCGAGCAGCCCGCCACAAGAAGGGCGGCGGCAGAGAGCGAAAGAACAAGGGCGGTTCCGTGGCCGCGATGTGTGGCTTTGTCCCTGATATTGAAATCCATGTTTCACCTCTGGGATGCATGACCGGTACCAAAAAGCGCCGGACCTAGATGCAGGGTGTACCAATTTGGCCATGAGCCGACAGGTCCGAATGGCCCCTTTCGACGTGACCTCTCCTGCATTGTGGTATCCATGCCAACCGCCATCGCGACCAGTCCATGTCCCGCAGTTGCTACCATGTCCGCGAACACCCTGCTCGAGCGCCACCA
>JBDTMU010000034.1:0-10772 GCA_039934115.1 Chloroflexota bacterium
TGGGTACGACCGTCACCCCCTACATGTTCTTCTACCTCCAGTCGTCGGTCGCGGATAAGGGCCTCGGCCCCGAGGAGCTCCCCTTCGAGCGCGCGGACGCGGTCCTGGGCGGCATCTGGACCAACGCCATCGCCCTGTTCATCGTGATCGTGACCGCCGTGACCATCTTTCCGCGGGGCATCGCCATCGAGAGCGCGGACCAGGCGGCGCTGGCGCTCGCGCCGGTCGCCGGCGACTTCGCCAAGGGGCTCTTCGCTTTTGGGCTGTTCGGGGCGTCGGTGCTGGCTGCGACGGTCATGCCGCTGACGACCAGCTACGCGGTGTGCGAGTCGTTCGGCTGGGAGTCGGGCGTGTCGCGCAAGTTCAGCGAGGCTCCCGCGTTCATGGGCCTCTATACCGCGCTGATCCTTATCGGCGCCGTGGTGGTGCTCGTCCCGGGACTGCCGCTGATCGGCGTCATCCTGGTCAGCCAGAACCTGAACGGGATCCTGCTGCCCATCATCCTGGTGTTCATGCTGCGACTGGTGAACAACCCGCGGATCATGGGCGAGCACACCAACCCACGCTGGCTGAACGTGCTGGCCTGGGGGCTGACCGGGCTGGTGATCCTGCTCACCGCCGTCCTCTTCGGCTCGACGCTGGCCGGCTGGCTGGGCTCCTTCTAGACCGATGGGTCCGATCGAGCACACCCGCTGGCAGCTCGACACGCCGCTTGCCGCGGACGCGGTGATAGCCGCGCTGGTCGACTTCTCACCGCACCGGCAGGTGATCTGGAAGGAGACCTGCGATCCAGCGGTTTATCGCGTACACAGCGTGGGTCCCACCTGGGCCGAGGTGACCGAGGGCGTCTCCTACGCCTGGAGCCGCGAACGGTACGACTGGTCCGTGCCCGATGTGGTGACGCTCACCCAGCTTGATTCCAACATCGCCGAGCCGCTCGGCACGATTCGCTACACGATCGCGCCGCAACCCGATGGCGGCGCGCGGGTCGTGTGCGAACGCTATCGCGTCTTTCGCGGACCGCGCGGCAGGGTGCTGGGGACATTCATGGTGCTCTTCGGCCCGAGAATCCTGCGGTCTCAGTTCCGCCTTGGCCTCAGCCGCATGGAGAAGTCCATCTCCTGAGGTCTCGACTCTCTGAAGAATGTGATGGGGCACGGCAGGGCGATTTCCCGTCGGGTGATTCACCGAGGAATCGTTCTCTGGATTACAGATGCCGATGTCCGATCACATTCACGAAGGAATCGGTGGGAGTCAATTCGGCAATAAGCTTCCGGTAACGATGGCAGTCTCACAATCTTGCCCGTGCCAGGCGCCCGAATTCGTCCGACCGACTTCGCCGTCCGAGCCGCTCGTCGAAATACCGAGCGTGTCGGCGCCGACGCGAGGACGGCTCGGATGTCCGTCGGTTGGACCCAGCGCACCGTCGCGCAGCGGTCGAAGTCCTCGCAGGCGAGCGTCTCGCGCCTGGAGGCTGGCGATGCTCGCCTGTCCCTCATCCTCGTTTCACGGATCGTGGGGGCGCTCGGTATGAACCTCTCTGTGAGGGTCTTCCCCGGCGCCGGAATCGGCCTTCGGGACAGCGGTCAGCTCGCCCTCGCCGAACTGCTGCGCGCCCAGGCCCATCCGTCATGGCGCATCGGGTTCGAAGTCCCGATCGGTAACGACAGCCGGCAGGCAGCCGACATGGTGCTGACTGGAGCTTCCACTGCGCTCCACCTCGAACTGGAGTCGAGACTGGTCGACTTCCAGGCACAGCTTCGTGGCGGGCAGCTGAAGCGCGACGGCCTGCAGCAGCGGTTCCGGACACATGTTGCGTTCGTGCTCGCGCTCCGGGATAGCGAGACGAATCGCGCGGCCGTGCGAGCCAACAAGGCAGTCATCGGGGCCGCTCTCCCAGCAACCGCATCGGATGTATGGCGTGCCATCCGGAGCGGCGTGCCACTCGTAGCCGACGGGCTGCTCTGGATCCGGCCCGCCGTGCCTCAACGCTCCAATTCACTGGTGGATGTGATGCCACGTGAACCATCCAAAACACGGCATGGCATTCACAGATGAATCAGACTCGCCTAGGCGGCTGGTCCCGTGCCGCATCACATTCCTACAAGAATCATCCACGCGCTGCGGGCTAGCTACCGATCGGGTGCCAGACGGTCTTCGTCTCGGTGAACTCTCCGATCAGGTAGGGCGATTGAGCATTGGGACTCAGCCAATCGACGCCGTCCGCCCCGTTGGTCGCCGGCCGCACGAGGCGCTTGACGTTCTCTGTGGCGAGCTCCTCGACGGCAACCCCCTGCGCCGGATCGAGTCCGTAGGCGTCGAGGGCATTGACGTCCATGTGCCCCGCCAGGTGCATGACCAGCTCCCGGCGCAGGCCGGTGATCAGGTTGACCACGCCGCCTGGCACATCTGATGTCGCGAGGACCTCTGTGAGGGTCACGGCCGGGAGTGGCCGCGTTTCGGATGCCAGCACCACGGCGCAGTTGCCGGAGACGATCACGGGGGCAAGGCGGCTAACCAGCCCGAGCAGGCTCGATGCCTCCGGCGCGATGACGCCAACCACTCCAGTTGGCTCGGGGACGCTGAAGTTGAAATAGCTGCCGTTGACGGGATTGACCGAGCCGTTCACCTGGCTGAACTTGTCGGCCCAGCCCGCGTACCAGACCCAGCGATCGATCGCGGCATCGGTGAGGCGCGTGGCACGCTGTCGCCCGACTCCCTCAGCGGCCATCACCTCGCTGACGAACTGGTCGCGGCGACCCTCCATCAGCTCGGCGATGCGGTACAGGATCTGGCTGCGATTGAAGCCCGTCTTGGCCGACCATGCAGGCAGCGCGGTGCGGGCGGCGCGGACAGCGTCCCGAATGTCCTTGCGCGTCCCACGACAGGCATTGGCGAGGAGCTCGCCCTTCGCCCCGTGGATCTCGTAGGCCCGGCCCGACTCGGTCCGCGGGAACGCGCCGCCGATGTAGAGCTTGTAGGTCTTGCGCACCTCGAGCCGCGGGGTACCGGACCCACCACCGTCACGGAGGGCCAAGGGCGCTGCCCTCCGAGTCCGCAGGACCGACGCGCCCCGCTTCACCAGCGCCTTCGCGGCGACTGCCTTCGCGCGCGGGCTCATCGGCCGTTCGCGCTCCCGGCGGTCAGGTCGAGGTAGGCCCCGAGGCCGTGGATGCCGCCCTCGCGGCCGTAGCCGGACTCCTTGTAGCCGCCGAACGGCGAGGTCGGGTCGAAGCGGTTGAAGGTGTTGGCCCACACGACCCCCGCCTTCATGGCGGCCACCATCTTGAAGATGCGGCTCCCCTTCTCGGTCCAGACCCCGGCCGACAGCCCGTACGGCGTGTTGTTGGCCTTCTCGATCGCCTCCTCGGGCGTCCGGAAGGTGAGCACCGAGAGGACCGGGCCGAAGATCTCCTCCTGGGCGATCCGATGGCTCTGGCTCACGCCGGTGAAGAGGGTCGGACGGAAGAAGAAGCCCTTATCGGGCAGGACGCAGTCGGGCTGGAAGATCTCGGCCCCTTCATCGATCCCCGACTGCACCAGCTCGGCGATCTTCGCCAGCTGGCCGGCCGAGTTGATGGCCCCAACATCGGTGTTCTTGTCGAGCGGATCCCCCACCCGCAGGGTCGACAGGCGGGCCTTCAGCTTGTCGAGGAGCGGCTCGTAGATCGACTCCTGCACGAACAGGCGCGACCCGGCGCAGCACACCTCACCCTGATTGAAGTAGATGCCGTTGATGATCCCCTCGATCGCCTGGTCGAGCGGCGCATCATCGAACACGATGTTGGCGGCCTTGCCGCCGAGCTCCAGGGTGAGCTTCTTGCGGCTGCCCGCGACGGCGCGGCCGATCATCTTGCCGACCGCGGTCGAGCCAGTGAACGCGACTTTGTTGACGTCGGGATGGCGAACCAGCTCCATCCCGATCTCGCCTGGCCCGGTGATGATGTTCACCACCCCAGGCGGCAGCTCGGCCTGGCGCACCACGTCGGCGAACAGGTAGGCGGTCAGCGGTGTCGTCGAGGCCGGCTTCAGGATCACGGTGTTGCCGGCCGCGAGGGCCGGCGCAATCTTCCAGGCCAGCATCAACAGGGGGAAGTTCCAGGGAATGATCTGCGCCGCGACGCCCAGCGAGCGCGGCGTGCGGCCCGGGAAGGCGTAGTCGAGCTTGTCGGCCCAGCCGGCGTAGTAGAAGAAGTGCGCCGCCGCGAGCGGGACGTCGACGTCGCGGCTCTCCTTGATCGGCTTGCCGGAGTTCATCGTCTCCACGACGGCGAACTCGCGCGAGCGCTCCTGCATGATGCGCGCGATGCGATAGAGGTATTTCGCCCGCTCGCTGCCCGGGAGCCGCGACCAGACGTTGTCGTGCGCGCGGCGGGCGGCCACCACTGCTCGGTTGACATCGGCCCTGGAGGCCTTCGCGACACGGGAGAGCGGCTCCTCGGTCGCCGGGTTGATGACCTCGAAGGTCGCCTTTGGGCGACTCTGCGAGAAGGCGTTGTCGATGAAGAGGCCGTACTCGCGGCGGATCTGGATGTGGTCGGTCGACTCCGGAGCGGCGGCGTATTCCCACGCGGTCCCGCGCTTCGATAGGCCCCACGAGGCTGGCGCCGGACGGCTCTCCGGCTTCTTGGTGAGCGTCACACGGCGGATTATCGCACCTGGATCGGCGGTGGCCCGCGCGGCGTCAGCCTCGATCCGGCAGCGACCCCTCGAGCGCCAGCAGGTAGCGCTTGCGGTCGAGGCCACCCGAGTAGCCGCCGAGCCCACCGTCCGCGTGCAGCACGCGGTGGCAGGGCACCACGATCGGGATCGGGTTCGAGCCGAGGGCATTGCCAGTCGCCCGAGCGCCACGAGGCGAGCCCGCCCTGGCGGCGACCTGGCCGTAGCTGCGCACGTCGCCGAACGGGATGCGGGCCGTCTGGCGCAGCACGCCGGCGGCGAAGCCGTGCACCAGCGACCAGTCGATCGGCAGGCTGAAGGTCCGGCGGCGAAGGCCGAAATAGCCCTCGAGCTGGCGGCGCGCCTCGTCGGTGCGCGACGGAGCACGCAGGATACGAGGCGACACGCGGGCCGCCACGTCGGCGAGGACGCTCTCGATCGGCTCATCGGCGTACTTGACTCGGAGCAGGCCGCGGGGCGTGACGAAGACGATCAGCTCGCCGATCGGCGAGTCGATCTCCGCATAGGCCACGTCAAGCAGGGAAGCCTTGCCGGCACGCTGGGCGAGCGCCGCTGCCAGCGCTCCGCGATCGAGCTCCGGGAATGGGGCATTGCGGAGCTGCTGCTCCAGCTCAGTTGTCATCGGTCCACCTCTGTGCGCAACCGGCGCAGGCCGGCGCTGACGTTCTGCCGAGCGGCTTCCTCGCTGATCCCCATCCGCTCCCCGACGTCGCGATACGCCAGGTCGAAGACGAAGCGGTGTACAAGCGCGGCACGCTGCTTGGCCGGAAGCCCCTGCACCGCCTGCCAGAGCGCGTCGTCAGCTGACCGATGTGGCGGGCTCGCCAACCGGTCTTCCGCGACGCCATGGAGGTCGGTCGCCCGGTGCCGCTGATGCGCACGAACCGCGTCGGTCGCCTTGCGCTGGGCGATGGTGTAGAGCCAGGCCCGAAGGTTGTCGGCGTGACGCAGCCTCGGATAGGCACGCAATGCCGACAGGAAGGTGTCCTGCAGGCAGTCATCCGCGTCAAGGACACCCACGCTGGCGACAAGAAACCGATGCAGCTCTGCCGCATGGTCGTCAATGAGCCGCTGAAAGGAGGGCAGTCTCACGCTGGATGAAACGATGCGGGCCACCAGTTCGTGAGGCTTCAGGCCGTGGCCGCGGCCGCGGCCGCCGTCACCAGCCGGTCATAGGCCGACGGGTCGTCCTTGACGATGGTCGGGCGCCAGAACCCATCGCTCCCCTCCTCCCAGGTCGCCTCGATGCCGGGGTTCTGGGCGGTGGTGCCGTCGGCGATGAAGAGCTGCGGCGACCCGTCGACGGCGTCGCTGCGTGCCACCTCGTACTGCTCGAACAGGGCGGCACGAGCACGGCCGGAGTCGAACGTGTCGGCCAGCGCCTCGAGGTCGAGGCTATCGCACTCCGACGCCACCTCGAGGATGACGTGGCGCAGGCTGACGCAGCGGCTCTCGGCCCAGAAGGCGCGGCGCAGACCACGGTCGAGCTCCTCGGAGGCGGCGAGGCCCTGCTCCTTGGCCGCCTGGACGGCTTCCATCGGCGGCAGCATCGTTGCCGGCCATGCCCAGTCCGGTGCGGTCCACGCCTGCCAGCCGGCGCGTGGCGCCAGCGAGGCGCACGCTTCCCATTCCACTGCGAGCTCGTCGCGCGGCGTCGGCTGGGAGTTGAAGAGCTCCAGCGGGAAGACGCGATGGTCGAAGGCGACCCGGCCCTCGAGTCCCAGGCGCCGGCGGGCATCATGCAGGCGCCAGACCGCGACGTGTGCCCAGGGGCAGCCGATGTCGCTGAAGACGACGATGGTGCCGGGAGCGACCTCGACCATCGGCTCAGTCGAGGGTGAAATAGTCACTCCCCGAATAGCGGCCGGTGCGCTCCTTGCGAACCTGCATCAGGAGGTCATTGAGGAGGGTCGAGGCGCCGAAGCGGAAGCGGTCGGGGGTCATCCAGTCCGGCCCGAGCGTCTCGTACAGGACGGTCAGGTAGGCGATCGCGTCCTTGGCGGTCCGAATGCCGCCGGCGGGCTTCATTCCGATCGCGCGTCCGGTCTGCGCGTAGAAGTCACGGATCGCCTCGAGCATGACCAGCGTCACCGGCAGTGTGGATGCGGGCTGCACCTTGCCGGTCGAGGTCTTGATGAAGTCCGCCCCGGCGGCCATCGCCAGCACGGATGCGCGCCGCACGTTGTCGTAGGTCTCGAGCTCACCGGTCTCGAGGATCACCTTCAGGTGGTGGTCACCGGTCGCCTCCTTGACGGCCACGATCTCGTCGAAGACCTGGGCGTAGCGGCCGGACAGAAAGGCGCCGCGGTCGATGACCATGTCGATCTCGTCCGCGCCTGCCGCGACCGCATGGCGCACGTCCTCCAGCTTGACGGCGAGCGGGGCCTGGCCGGAGGGGAAGTAGGTGGCCACCGAGGCGACCTTGACGCTGGACCCGGCAAGAGCGGCCTTGGCGACAGCAATCATGTTGGGGTAGACGCACAGGGCGGCGACGCTGGGGATGGTCGGATCGGTCGGGTCGGGGCGGCGAGCCTTGCCGGCCAGGGCTCGGATCTTGCCGGGCGTGTCCTTCCCCTCCAGGGTGGTCAGGTCGACCATCCGGATCGCCAGGTCGAGCGCCCACAGCTTCGATTCGCGCTTGATGCTGCGCTTGGCAAGTGACGCGGCGCGCTCCTCGACCCCCACCTGGTCGACCGCCCAGACTCGACCGAGCAGGCTGCCAAGCGCCAGGTGGCGGGGCGCGCTCAGGTCGTGATCCGCACGTCGCCGCGCTGGAGTGGTGGTGGCCATGGGCCCGGAATTGTAGCGCCCGCCCCCGGTCAGACCCAACTGCGGTCGGGTGATAGGCTTCGGGGACGATGGATTTCAGGCCGGACCCGTCGCACGAGGTGTTGCTGTACTGCCTCACCCGTGACCACGACCTGGCCGACGCGGTCGAGGGACGGCTCAGCCGTGCCCTCGCCTTCTTCTACAACGATGCCGCGCGACTTCACCAGGCGGTCGCGCTGCGGCCGCCGGACCTGGTGCTGATCGACACCGGCGCGATCCGCCAGGAGTACGGCGACGCCGGGCTGGGCCCGGTGGTCGCCTTCCTGCGAGAGCGGGCCCCGGAGGCCCGCATCGCGGTCCGGCCGCGGCCGGGCACCGAGTGGCTGATCCAGGCGGAAGCCGGCGAGCGGGTCGAGCTGCTCCCCGCCGATCGGGAAGCGTGCGTGGACGCCGTGGCCGTCCTGTGCGGGGCCGCGTGAGGGCTTACCGACCCGGTGCCAGAGGGCCCGCCCGCTGTGGTGGCCAGTAGCGGAACACGGCGCGCCAGCGGATTGCCGACAGGGGGATGGCGCCGAACTCGCGAGAGTCGGTGCTGGCCTCGGGAGCATCGCCGCGCAGCTCGGCTGCCGCCGCGGCAGCGTCAATCGAGGCGACGCGCTTGATGAGCTCGCGCCCAGGCTTGCGCGGATCGGCAGCCAGCACCACTTCGCCGGGACGCGGCGGACGCCCCAGGTAGGAACGGGACTCCACAAGCAGGCGATCGCCGGAGAGCAGGGACGGGGCCATCGAGCCGCCCCGGACTTCGACGACGTCGATCCATCGGCGACCGAGCCCCTTCCCGGGAGCCATCGGCCTAGGAGGGCCGACCGCTGACCCGCGTCTTCTCGGCCCCTCCCGTCGCCTTCCACATCTCGTCGATGGTGTCGATCATCGCCAGCAGATCCTTGGCGGCGGTGGCGTCGAGCGACTGCTTGACCTTGCTCGCCTGCTTCGTCGCCTTCCAGAAGGTGTCGTGCAGGTCCGGGTACTTCTCGAGGTGCTCGGGCTTGAAGTAGTCGTGCCACAGGACGTCGAGGTGGTGCTTGACCAGCTCGGCGCGCTCCTCCTTGACGTGGATGCAGCGAGCACGGAACAGCTTGTCCTCGCTGGCATCGTGCTTCTCGATGATGCGCAGGCAGGACTCGGCCTCGATGCGGGCCTGCTCGGGGTCATAGATGCCACAGGGGATGTCGCAATGGGCGTCGACGATTCGCGACGGGCGCAGGAGGGAACGGATGGTCAGCATCAGGCTCCTCAAATAGCAGTCTTCGGTGGAAGGAGAAGTGTAGCCAGCCGATGGGATGTGGTCATCGGCGCCGACCGGCCCTGCGATCCCCGTAGGGATGTCCTCACGCAGGGTGAGCCAGTCTTGCCTCTTCCGATGCACGCAGTGAATCCGTGAGCCTCGTCAGCCGGCCCCACGCGCGATCACATTCACTCGAGAATGAGTTCGGCGAGATCACGATCCCATCATCATGCCGCCATCGACACCCAGCACCTGCCCGGTGACGTACCGCGATTCGTCCGAGGCGAAGTAGACCGCTGCGGCGGCCACGTCGTCGACGGAGCCGATGTACCCCAGCGGCGTGCTGTTGATGACGAAGTCGCGGGCCGCCTCCGGGACGTCGGCCGTCAGCTCGGTCTCGATCAATCCGGGGGCGATGGCGTTGCAGGTGATTCCGCGGCTCGCCAACTCGCGTGCCACCGACTTGGTGAGGCCGATCAGCCCCGCCTTGGCGCTCGCGTAATTGGCCTGCCCGACGTTCCCCATCCGGCCGGCCACGCTGCTCATGTTGATGATCCGACCCGCGCGCGCCTTGAGCATCGGTCTGGCGATGGCGCGCGTCATCCAGAAGGGGCCGGACAGGTTGGTGTTGATGACCGACTCCCACTCTTCGGCGTCCATCCGCATCAGCAGGTTGTCGCGCGTGATCCCGGCGTTGTTGACGAGGATGTCGACCTTGCCGAACTCGTCGATCGCCGCCTTCACGATCGCCTCGCAGGACTCCCGGCCGGCGCTGGTGTCGCCCTGGATCGCGATCGCGGCGCGGCCCATGGCGCGGATCTGGGTGACCACCTCGGCTGCCGCCTCGGCATTGCCGCGGTAGTTGACCCCCACGTCGGCCCCCTGTTGTGCCATGGCCAGGGCGATGGCGCGGCCGAGGCCCCGGCTCCCGCCGGTGACCAGCGCCACCTTGTCGGTGAGGTCATACATCAACCGGCGACCGCCAGCTCGGGCTCGGCGACCTGCGGCATGCCGAGGCGCGTCTGCTCGCCCGGCGCCAGGAACGCGCGGGCGGGATCGGCGGTCCACTCGACCACGGCAGCACCGGCGGTATAGCCGGCGCCGAAGGCGACCATCAGGATCTTGTCGCCAACCTTCACGCGGCCCGCCGCGACCGCCTCGACCAGGGCCATGGGCACCGATGCAGCGCTCGTGTTCCCGTACCTCTCGATGTTGATGTAGAGCTTCTCGTCCGGAATCGCGAGCTGGCGCTGCACGTGCTCAATGATGCGGAGGTTCGCCTGGTGGAAGACGAACTGGTCAACGTCGCCGACGCCGATGCCGGCATCGCGCAGCGCGGCAACTGCCGAATCGACCAGCTGACGGGTGGCGTACTTGTAGACCTCGCGCCCGGCCATCTGGATGAAATGCTTGCCCTCGGCGCTGGTCTGGGGCGAGGCGGGGCAGACGGACCCGCCGGCCGGCACGATGATCCCCTCGTAGCCGGTTCCGTCGCTGAACAGGCTGAAGCCGGTGAGCCCACCGGGCTCCTCGGACGCCTGGAGCAGAACCGCTCCCGCCCCGTCGCCGAACAGGACGCACGTGTTGCGGTCGCTCCAGTTCAGGAATCGGCTCAGGACCTCGACGCCGATCACCAGGACGTTGCGGTACATCCCACTCCGGATGAAGCTGCTGCCGGTCGCGAGCCCGTACAGAAAACCCGAGCAGGCCGCCTGCAGGTCAAACCCCGCGGCACGGGTCGCGCCGAGGGCGGTCGCCACCGTCACCGAGGTCGCGGGCAGCGGGTAGTCGGGCGAGCAGGTCGCCACGATCACGAGGTCGACCTCGGTCGGGTCGACGCCCGCCACCACCAGCGCGTCGTGGGCGGCGTGAACGCTGAGGATGGTGGTGTTCTCGTCGTCGGCTGCGATCCGTCGCTCTCGGATCCCGGTCCGCGACACGATCCACTCGTCGGACGTGTCGACGATCTTGGCCAGGTCGTCGTTGGTCATGACGCGCGATGGCGCATACATCCCCCACCCGGTGATCACGGCGTTCG
>JBDTMU010000035.1:0-10616 GCA_039934115.1 Chloroflexota bacterium
CCTTGACGGTGTCGAACCAGTGCCACTCCCAGTTGTCCTCCTCGGTGTTGCCGAGCGCGGCGCACACGCCACCCTGGGCGGCCCCCGTGTGCGAGCGGGAGGGATACAGCTTGCTGATGACGCCGATGCGGGCCTCCGGCCCAAGGTCGCGCTTCAGCTCGAGGGCAGCGTACAGCCCGGCGCCCCCGGCGCCGACGACCACCGCATCCAGCTCGTGGGTCCGTGGCCGCGGACGGCTGCGCTCGCCCTGGCTGACGAGGCTCACGAGAAGGGCCCGATGGCCGGGGCGCCGACGGGATCGAAGGTGACGATCACGAAGATCCCGAGCAGCAGCAATACGAAGGAAAGCGCCAGCAGCATCCCGACCAGCAGGCTGCGCAGCCCACCTCGCTCGATGTAGTCGCCGATGATGATGCGGGCCCCGTTCACGCCATGAGTCAACGCCAGCACCAGCAGGAGGAGGTCGTAGATCCGCCAGAAGGGGTTCCCCCAACGCTCGAGGACGAAGGCGAAGTTGACCTCCTGTCCGGTGAGCTGCACGAGCACGTGCATGATCCCCATGTGGCCCATCGCCAGGACGACCAGCAGCAGGCCGCTGATGCGGGTGAAGTACCACATCCAGCGCTCGAATCCAGGCTCGGTCGGCCGCGGGCGGGCCGCGCGCGACGGGTTGCGCCGGAGCGGGTCGCCGTGGACCGGCCAGATCCTCCTTCCGATCGCCATCAGCGGCCGTTCCACGGTGCGTAGGGGGTGATCATGATCAGGCCGAGCGGGATCATGGCCACGATCGTGCCGATGATCACCGCGAAGGTCACCGGCCGATACCAGCGAGTGGTGGCGGGCCAGAAGTCCATGGCGATGACCCGCAGGCCGTTGAGCGAGTGGTAGACGAGCGCGGCCATCAGCACGATCTCGCCCAGGCGCACCGGCAGGTTGCGGAAGAAGGTCTGCGTGGTGTCGTAGACGCCCGGACCGAAGGCCAACGTGGCGTTCTCGACGATGTGCATGAAGAGGTAGACGAGGACGCCGATCCCCGACAGGCGGTGACCCAACCAGGCCAGCTGCGACCAGCTGATCCGATAGCGGAACATGAACCGGTCAGGAGCCCCGCACGCGCTCGGCCACGGCCGCCGCGAACTCGCGGGTGCCGGCGCTTCCCCCCAGGTCGTGGGTGGTGATGCGACCTTCGGCGATGACGGCGCGGACGGCGGATTCGACGCGATCGGCGGCCGCTGTCTCCCCCAGGTGGCGGAGCATCAGCGCCGAGGAGAGGATGAGGGCGGTCGGGTTGGCGCGGTTCTGGCCGGCGTACTTGGGCGCCGACCCGTGCACCGCCTCAAAGACGGCGGCCGTCTCGCCGATGTTCGACCCCGGGGCCACACCCAGCCCACCGACCAGGCCGGCCGCCAGGTCGCTCACGATATCGCCGTACAGGTTCGGGAGCACGAGGACGTCATAGAGCTCGGGCTTCTGGACCAGCTGCATGCACATGTTGTCGACGATCCGGTCCTCGAACTCGACGCGGCCGGCATATTCGGCCGCCACCTGGCCGCAGCTCTCGAGGAAGAGGCCGTCAGACAGCTTCATGATGTTGGCCTTGTGGACGGCGGTCACCTTCCGCCGCCCGTTGCGCAGCGCGTACTCGAAGGCGTAGCGGGCGATCCGCTGCGAGGCGGCACGAGTGATGATCTTGATGCTCTCCGCCGCATCGGGCCCGACCTTGTGCTCGACCCCGGCGTACAGGTCCTCGGTGTTCTCGCGGACGATGATCAGATCGACGTCTGTGTAGCGCGACTCGACACCGACCATGCTGTGGGCAGGGCGCACGTTGGCGTAGAGCTCCAACGCCAGGCGCAGCCCTACGTTCACGCTGCGGAAGCCGGTGCCGACCGGCGTCGTGATCGGTCCCTTGATCGCAACCCGATTGCGGCGAATGCTCTCGACGACTCGCTTGGGGAGCGGCGTTCCCTCCGACGCGATGGTCGCCTCGCCCGCCTGCTGCACGTCCCAGGCGAAGCCGATCCCGGTCGCCTCGAGGACGCCGACGGTAGCCTCACTGAGCTCCGGGCCGATCCCATCGCCCGGGATCAGAGTGACGGTGTAGGTCACGGACGTGGTCTCCGGTGCGCGCCGGTCACAGCGCCGGCGGTAGGGAGGGCAAGTGTAGGCTGATGGGTGACCACCCGTTCTGCCCGCAGGAGGGCGATGTGAAGCTCCAGGAATATCGTTCGAAGGAGATCCTGGCGCGCCACGGCGTGCCGGTCCCCGGCGGCGAGACGGCCACCAGCCCGGAGCAAGCTGGCGAGGCTGCCGCCCGGATCGGCGGGCCGGTGGTGGTCAAGGCCCAGGTGCTGGTGGGTGGTCGTGGCAAGGCCGGCGGCGTCAAGCTGGCAGCCACCCCGGACGAGGCCGCAGCGCGTGCGGAGGAGATCATCGGCCTCAAGATCAAAGGGGTAACTGTGCGAACCGTGCTGGTCGCACCGGCCGCCCGGATCGCGAAGGAGTACTACCTTGGCCTGATCCTCGACCGCGGCGGGCAGGCGGTGACCATCATCGCCAGCGCCGAGGGGGGCGTGGAGATCGAGGAGACCGCGAAGACCAACCCCCAGGCGATCCTGCGCCTGGCGCTTCACCCGCTGATCGGCCTCCAGGAGTACCAGGTCCGCCGGGTCGGCTTCTTCCTCGACCTGCCGCTCGAGCTGCGCAAGGACTTCGCCGCGACCCTGCGCGGACTCTACGAGGCCTTCATGGAGTCGGATGCGGACCTCGCCGAGATCAACCCGCTGGTGGTGACCGAGGAAGGCAAGCTGGCGGCGCTCGACGCCAAGATCGTCCTCGACGACTCCGCCCTCTTCCGTCACCCCGACCTCGAGTCGCTGCGCGACCTGGCCGAGGAGGAGCCGTCGGAGGTCGCCGCCCGCGAGGCTGGGATCAACTTCATCAAGCTCGATGGCAGCATCGGCTGCATGGTGAACGGCGCAGGGCTGGCCATGACGACGA
Source organism: Chloroflexota bacterium (assembly GCA_039934115.1). Lineage (GTDB taxonomy): Bacteria > Chloroflexota > Limnocylindria > QHBO01 > QHBO01 > CF-167. The sequence continues at coordinate 3,001 of JBDTMU010000035.1, forward strand.
TGGACCTCGTCAAGCTGGCAGGCGGCGAGCCGGCGAACTTCCTGGACATCGGCGGCGGCGCCAAGGCGGACCGGGTGGCGGCCGCCTTCCACATCATCCTGGACGATCCGAACGTGCGGGCGATCCTCATCAATATCTTCGGGGGTATCACCCGGGGCGACGAAGTGGCACACGGGATCGTCGAGGCGCGGGCAGCCCTCGGCCGCCAGGTGCCCATGGTCGTGCGCATCGTTGGTACCAACGCCACGGAGGCGGCGGAGATCCTGCGCGCCGCCAACCTGATCACCGCCGAGAGCCTGGACGACGCGGCGCGCAAGGCGGTCGCCGCCGCGGGCATGCCGGCATGAGCATCCTGGTGGGCGCGGAGACGCGCCTGCTGGTGCAGGGCATCACCGGACGCGAGGGCGAGTTCCACTCGCGGGCCATGCTCGATTACGGGACGAAGATCGTCGCCGGGGTGACGCCCGGCAAGGGCGGCCAGGCCGCGGTCGACGGACGGGTTCCCGTCTTCGACACGGTCGCCGACGCGGTGGCCGAGACCGCGGCCGACGCGGCCTGCATCTTCGTCCCGGCCGCCTTTGCCCCCGACGCCATGCTCGAGGCTGCGGACGCCGGGATCCCGCTCGTCATCTGCATCACTGAGGGGATTCCGGCACTCGACATGCTGCGGGTCCATCACGTGCTGCGCTCCCAGGGCGTGCGCCTGATCGGCCCGAACTGCCCGGGCGCCACGACGGTGGGCGGCGCCAAGGTCGGGATCATCCCCGGCGACATCCATCGCCCCGGGCCGGTCGGCCTCGTCAGCCGGTCCGGCACGCTGACCTACGAGGTGGTGCAGGCCATGACTGATGCCGGCGTGGGGCAGACGACCTGCGTCGGGATCGGTGGTGACCCGATCGTCGGGACCACCTTCATCGACGTGCTGGAGATGCTCAACGCCGACCCAGAGACGGAGGCGATCGTGCTGATCGGCGAGATCGGCGGCGACGAGGAGGAGCGCGCGGCGGACTACTGCGCCCGCGAGGTCCGGAAGCCGGTCGCGGCCTTCATCGCCGGAAGGACGGCACCGCCGGGCCGTCGCATGGGACACGCCGGGGCGATCATCTCCGGGGGCGCGGGCACCGCGGAATCGAAGCGCCAGGCCCTGCAGGCGGCAGGCGTCCGGGTCGCCGACTCACCGTCCCAGATCCCGGCACTGCTGCGCGACGCGGGGGTCCACTAGGCGCCGGTCCCCTCCTCGCGGACTGTCGATAGGAGCTCCCAGAGGACCCCGTTCAGGGTACGTGGATGGATGAAGGCCACGTCGCCGTGGGGGCCGGGGCGCGGCTCGCGGTCGATCAACTCGGCCTCCGCCGCCGCCAGCGCCTCGAGGTCCCCGGCCAGGTCGTCGCTGGTCAGGCAGACGTGGTGCAGGCCCTCGCCACGCGTCGCCAGGAATCGCGCGACGCCGCTCTCGTCGTCGGTCGGCTCCACCAGCTCGAGCTTGGCGCCCTGGCCCGCGACGGGCTCCAGGAAGCAGAGGCGGACATGCTGCGAGGCAAAGACCCGTGGGGCATCGATCGGCTCCCAGCCAAGGAGGGCCCGATAGCGCGGCAGCGCCTCGTCGATCGAGCGCACCACGACGGCGATGTGGTCGATCGGGCCGATCGTCATGGCCGATATTCTCCCCAGACACGCCGGAGCGCGCCGCTGATCTCACCCAGCGTGACCTGCGACTCCACGCAGGCCCGGATCCTGGGCACCACGTTCTCGGTGCCGGCAGCGGCCGCCTCAAGGGCGGCGGTCGTCTCCGCCGCGCGGGCTGCATCGCGGCCCGCCCGCACGGCGCGCGTCCGCTCCACCTGCTCCGACTCGGCCTGCGGGTCGATCACCTGCGCCTGGGGCCGCTGCTCGTCGCCGTCCTCGGCAAAGGCGTTGACGCCAACGACGATCCGCTCCCCCGTCTCGATCGCTCGCTGCGTCTCGTACGCCGCATCGGCGATTGCGGCCTGCTGGTAGCCGTCCGCCAGGGCCGCCAGCGTCCCGCCACGACGATCGATCTCGGCCAGCTCGGCATGCACGCGCGCTTCGATCTCTGCGGTGAGCGCCTCCACGTAGTACGAGCCGCCGAGGGGGTCCACCGGCATGCTGACACCGGACTCGGAGGCCAGCACCTGCTGGGTCCGCAGGGCGAGCCGGGCCGTGGCCGGGGTCGGCAGCCCCAGCGCCTCATCCGAGGCGTTGGTGTGCAGGCTCTGGGCCCCGCCCAGGATGGCGGCCAGCGCCTGCACCGTGGTGCGCACCACGTTCGTCTCCGGCTGCTGGGCCGTGAGCGTGCTTCCGCCAGTTTGAACATGGAAGCGCATCGCCATGCTGCGCGGGTCGCGGGCGCCGAAGCGGTCACGCGCCACGTGCGCCCAGGCAGCCCGGGCGGCGCGGAACTTGGCAGCCTCCTCGAACAGGTCGTTGTGCGCGGCAAAGAAGAAGGATAGGCGGGGGGCGAACTCATCGAAGGCCATCCCGGCGGCGATGGCCGCCTCGGAGTAGGCGATTGCATCGGCAATGGTGAAGGCGACCTCTTGCACGGCCGTGGCTCCCGCCTCGCGCATGTGGTAGCCGCTGATGCTGATCGTGTTCCAGGCGGGCAGCTCGGCGCGGCAATAGGCGAAGGTGTCGGTTACCAGCCGCATCGAAGGGCCGGGCGGATAGATATACGTCCCCCGCGCGATGTACTCCTTGAGGATGTCGTTCTGGATGGTGCCGCGCAGGATGCTGGTGTCGATTCCCTGCCTGCGGGCGACCGTCTCGTACAGGATCAGCAGGATGGCTGCGGTGGCGTTGATCGTCATGCTGGTGCTCACCGCATCGAGCCTGATGCCCTCGAAGAGGGCCTCCATGTCGGCGATCGTGTCGATGGGGACCCCTACCCGGCCGACCTCCCCCACCGCCATCGGGTCGTCGCTGTCGTACCCCATCTGGGTCGGCAGGTCGAAGGCGACCGAGAGGCCCGTCTGGCCGCTGGCCAGCAGGTAGTGGAAGCGGCGGTTCGTCTCGGCGGCGGAGCCAAAGCCCGCGTACTGGCGCATCGTCCACGGCCGCCCGAGGTACCCGTCCGGGCGAATGCCTCGGGTGAACGGGTAGGCTCCCGGCTCTTCGTCCGCGTGGGCCGCGTCCCGGTCGGCAGCTCGGTAGACCGGTCGGATCTCGATCCCCGAGGTGGACCGATGCGGAGGCCGCGCGGCGCGCTCGGGGTCGCTCATCACGGCCGATTGTACGAGGCGGCGACGCCGACCCGTCCTACTCGATGCGCAGCAGGGGCGCCCCGGCCGCAACCGCCTGGCCGGCGACCACGGCAATCGCCACCACCCGCCCTGCCTGCGGTGCGCGGACCTCGTTCTGCATCTTCATGGCCTCTATGGTGAGCAGGGTCGCGCCCGAAGACACCTGGTCCCCCTCCTGGACGACGATCGCCACGACCAACCCGGGGAGCGTGGCGCGGACCTCGATCGGGCCGTCATGCCGCCTGGACGCGGACTCGGCATCGTCCAGGACGCGCTCCCGCCAGGTGCGCACGGCGACCGGGATGCGCCGACCGCGAAGCGTCACCACCCAGTCCGTGCCCGAGCCCTCGATGAGGCAAACCTCGGCATGTGACCCGTTGCTCAGCCGCGCGAGACCGGCCTCGGCATCGAGCCAGGTAAGGGCCCAGCCAGCCGCGGGCTCGACAGGGCTGCCATCGATGCTCAGCTTGTAGTTGCTCACCCGGGGCGCCGCCGTCCTACCGCCTCGCGTCTTGCCACCTGCTGCCAGGCGCTCTCGGCGCCGGGTTCTCCTTGCCGTGCCGATGCGCTCGGCTCAGGGGCGGAGCGGGCGCGCGCCTGCCAGGCAGCCTCGCCCGCCAGCGAGCGCTCTTCATCGGTCAGTGTCGGTCCATCACCCCATTCGTCCGGGATGAGCCCGGTGTCATAGGCGCCGGTGACGAAGGCCGGTTCGTCGACCAGCCAACGGAGGAATGAGAGGTCCGTCTGGACGCCTCCGATCGCTGTCTCGCCGAGCGCCCTGCGCAGCCGAGCCACGGCGGCGGGCCGGTCCTCCGCATGGACCATCACCTTCGCCAGGAGGGGGTCGTATTCGACTGGGAGAGGGGTATTCGCGGTGATGCCGGCATCGACCCGGATCCCCGGACCATCCGGCATCCGCCAGGCAGTGACGGTGCCCGAGACCGGGGCGAAGCGACGGTGGGGATCCTCCGCGTAGACGCGCGCCTCGATGGCATGTCCGAGCGGCGTCGAGGCCATGACGGATTCCGACAGGTGCTCGCCGGCCGCCACGCGGATCTGCCAGGCGACCAGGTCGAGGCCGGTCACCAGTTCCGTCACCCCATGCTCGACCTGGAGGCGGGTGTTCATCTCCAGGAAGTAGTGAGCGCCGTCGACGTCGACCAGGAACTCGACCGTGGCCGCGCTGTGGAAGGCAACCGTGCCGGCCACGAGCCTGGCGCTCTCCGCCAGCTCGGCCCGCAGGCCCGGGCTGACCGCCGGCGAGGGCGACTCCTCGACCAGCTTCTGATGGCGTCGCTGGACGCTGCACTCCCGCTCCCCCAGGATGGCCAGGTTGCCGTGCCGGTCGCCGAGCAGCTGGACCTCGACGTGCCGTGCCGGGGAGATGAGCCGCTCGAGGTAGAGGGTGCCGTCGCCAAAGGCAGCGAGCGCCTCCCGGCCGGCTCCGGGCAACGCGGCCTCGAGCCCTGCGCGGTCCGCGACCTGGCGCATCCCACGCCCACCGCCGCCGGCCGCGGCCTTGAGCATTGCCGGGAAGGCGACCTCGCCCAGGTCGATCTGGGAAAGCGATCCGTCGCCATCCGAGGGAAGCGGAACCAGCAGGCCGGGCACGATCGGGACCCCGGCCGCCGACACGGCCCGTCGGGCGGCCAGCTTGTCGCCGAGCGACTCCAGGGTCTCTGGCGGCGGGCCGACGAAGACCAGCCCCGCATCCTCGACCGCGCGGGCAAAATCCGCGTTCTCCGACAGGAATCCATAGCCGGGGTGAATGGCCGCGGCCCCCGAACGGGCAGCGGCCGCCATCACCGCGTCGATCGAAAGGTACGACTCGGCAGCCGACGCGGGGCCGATCCGCTCAGCCCGATCGGCCATGCGCGTGTGCAGCGCATCCGCGTCGGCGTCGCTGTAGGTGGCAACCGACTCGATCCCCAGGTCGCGGCAGGCCCGGATGATTCGGACAGCAATCTCGCCGCGGTTGGCAACGAGGAGTCGTGGAAACGGCGGCCCGTCTTTGCGCAAAGACGAGGGGTCAGAGCGGGATGTTGCCATGCTTCCGAGCGGGTACTGCTTGACGCTTTCCCTGGAGCATGGCCAGCGCGTCGACCACCCTTGCTCGTGTCTCGGACGGGAGGATCACCTCATCGACATAGCCTCGCGCTGCGGCGACGTACGGGTTTGCAAACCGGGCCTCGTACTCCTCGACCAGGGTTGCGCGTTCCGCATCTGGATCGGCCGCTTCGGCGAGGCGATCGCGAAAGATGATGTTGACTGCGCCCTCGACACCCATCACCGCGATCTCCGCCGTCGGCCATGCGAAATTCAGGTCACCGCGAACGTGCTTGCTGCTCATGACGTCGTATGCGCCGCCGTAGGCCTTGCGTGTGATCACCGTGACCTTTGGCACCGTCGCCTCGCAGTACGCGTAGAGGAGCTTCGCGCCATGCCGAATGATGCCCCGATGTTCCTGGTCGACGCCGGGCAGGAAGCCCGGCACATCGACAAGGGTGACGAGCGGAACATTGAAGCAATCGCAGAAGCGGACGAAGCGCGCCGCCTTGTCCGATGCGTCGATGTCAAGCACACCGGCCAGCACTTCGGGCTGCTGGGCGACGATCCCGACACTTCGGCCCTCGACCCGCGCGAATCCACAGATGACGTTGCGCGCGAAAAGCGCGTGAACCTCGGTGAACGATTCGGCGTCTGCGATCCCCGCGATGACGCGACGCATGTCGTAGGAGCGTTGCGCGGAATCGGGCACCAGGGCATCGAGGTCGGCACCGCTGACCTCCGGCGCCTGCCAGTCCGCGGCGATGGGCGGCGGGTCGATGTTGTTCTGCGGCATGTAGCTGAGGATTCGCCGTGTCAGCTCCATCGCCTGCGGCTCCCCCTCCGCCAGGAAATGCGCAACACCGCTCGTCTCGTTGTGAACGCGCGCGCCGCCGAGCCCTTCGAGGTCGATCTCCTCGTGCGTCACCGTCTTCACGACATTCGGCCCCGTTACGAACATGTAGCTGCTGCCATCGACCATGACCGTGAAGTCGGTGATCGCAGGTGAGTAGACGGCTCCGCCGGCACATGGCCCCATCACCACCGAGATCTGTGGCACGACACCGGAAGCGAGGGTGTTGCGCAGAAAGATCTCCGCGTAGCCTCCCAGCGAGGCGACCCCCTCCTGGATTCTCGCACCGCCAGAATCGGACAGGCCGATGATCGGAGCGCCGGTGCTCATCGCCAGGTCCATCACCTTGCAAATCTTCTCGGCATGCGCCTCGGACAGGGATCCGCCGAAGACGGTGAAGTCCTGCGCATAGACGAAGACCAGCCGACCGTCGATGCGCCCGTGCCCGCTGACGACGCCGTCGCCGAGGTAGCGCTCGTCTTCCAGTCCGAAATCGGTCGCCCGATGCGTCACGAACGCGTCCAGCTCGACGAACGATGCCTCGTCAAGCAGCAGCTCGATCCGTTCGCGGGCGGTGAGCTTGTTGCGATCGTGTTGCTGCGCGATGCGCTGCTCGCCACCGCCGAGGCGGGACTCTTCGCGGAGGCGACGAAGGTTCGCAAGCTTGTCAGCGGTCGACACGGGGCGTCCTCCGCGCTGGTGGTGGGCCCAGCAGGGATCGAACCTGCGACCCGCCGGTTATGAGCCGGATGCTCTGACCACTGAGCTATGGGCCCGACGAATGGTGGACAACTCCGAGTATAGAGGCTCGTCTTTGCACAAAGACATCGACATTCCGGCAGCTTGTGGATAACTCGGATGGTCGCGGACCGCCGGTCGCGGGTATCCTAGATCGGTCGCATCCGCGACCTTTCCGTCCCGCCCCGAGCCGCTGCAAGGTGATCGTGTGACCAAGGTAATCTCCATCGCGAACCAGAAAGGCGGAGTCGGAAAGACGACCGCCTCCATCAATCTCGGCGGTGCACTGGCCGAGTTGGGGTATCGGGTCCTCTGCATCGACATGGACCCGCAGGCGAATCTGACCGTTGGCCTGGGCATCAGCCTTTCGGATGTCAGGCACTCCATGGCCGATGTCCTCTCCGAGAATCGAGTACCACTCGACGAGATCGTGCGCCAGACCGAGATGCCGGGCCTGTCGGTTGCTCCGTCCACGCTCGAGTTGGCCTCGACCGAGGTGGAGCTGTTCACTGCCATCGGTCGCGAGATGGTGCTCCGCGACGCGCTCGACGGCTGGGCCGAGCGGCAATATGACGTCGTCATCATCGACTCGCCGCCGACGCTGGGGCTCCTCACCATCAACGCGCTGGTTGCGAGTTCCCGCGTGATCATCCCGGTCCAGACACAGTTTTACGCGATCAAGGGTCTGACCGCGCTGATCAAGGTGATCAACACCATCA
>JBDTMU010000036.1:0-10384 GCA_039934115.1 Chloroflexota bacterium
AACTGCCTCAACTTCGCCTCGCCGGAGCGGCCGGCCGGCTACTGGGAGCTGTCCGAGGCGGTGGCGGGCATGGCCGAGGCGTGCGTCGCGCTTGGCCTCCCCATCGTGTCTGGCAACGTCAGCCTTTACAACGAGACGCCCGACGGGCCGATCCTGCCCACGCCGGTGGTCGGCACGGTTGGGCTGCTCGAGGACCGATCCCTGGCGGTCCCGATGCGCTGGAACGAGGGCGACGAGATCTGGCTGCTCGGCGCGCCGGCATGGGACCCCTGGTCGCTGGCCGCCTCGGAGCTGGCCTGGCGGCGGGGCCGGTTCGGTGGGCAACCCTCGCTCGACCTCTCAGCGGCGGCCCACCTTGTGTCGCTGCTGGGCGCTCTCGGCAGCCGCCGCATGGTGACCGGAGCGCATGACACCTCGGTCGGGGGGCTGGGAGTTGCCATCGCCCGGCTGGCCATCGCCTCGGGCGTTGGAGCCACGATCGCGCTCCCCCCGGCGGCGGTGGCATGGCCGACCGCGAGCCTGTTCGGCGAGCGCGGCGGCCGTGTGCTGGTGGCGCTGGCTCCGGGGTCAGCGGGGGCCGTGGCTGCCGCGGCAGAGGCGGCCAGCGTGCAGGCCCAACCCCTTGGCCACGCCGAAGGCCTCAGCGTGAACCTTGCCATAGGCGCGGTGCGGCTCAGCCTCGGCATCGATCTGCTCAGGGCAGCGTGGAGCACCCCCTTCTAGGGGCTGTCTCGCTTATCCGGCGGCCGTGTCGGCAGGTTCGACCGGCGTGGTCGATGGCTTGGCGCGGGGCGCGCGGACCCGCCCGTTCCCGTTCGAGCGACCGGTGGCGGCGGTCGGGGGGTCGAGCCGGTGGAGCCCGCCGCGAGCCCGCTCGTGCAGGTTGTAGACCTCCTGCAGGCCGTCGGGTGGGACGCCTTCCGCAAACACCTCGCAGAAGACGTCGACGATCTCGGGATCGAACTGGGTCCCCGCGTTGGCGCGCAGCTCGGCAAGGGCATGCACATGGTCCCGCGCGTTGCGGTAGGGGCGGTCGTGGACCATGGCGTGATAGGCATCGGCGACCGCCACGATGCGCGCGCCGAGCGGGATCTCCTTCCCGCGCAGCCCGTGGGGATAGCCGCTCCCGTTGAACTGCTCGTGGTGATGCAGGACGGTGGGGACCGCCTCGCGCAGCGAAGACGCCTGCTCCAGGATCACCTGCCCGATGCGCGGGTGCTCGCCGATCGCCTGCCATTCGTTGTCGGAGAGCGCACTCCGCTTGTCCAGGATCTCGAGCGGCACGGCCAGCTTGCCGAGATCGTGGAGGAGGCTGGCGATGCGAATGCGCTCGATCTCCTCCTGCGACAGACCCATCTGGAGCGCCATCCCGGTCGCCAGCGTGGCGATCAGGTCGGATGGCTGCCCGCCATGACGTGGCTGCGGCGCCAGGACGGAGGCGAGCGCTTCGGCCGCCGTGTCGCTGGCCCACTGGCCGATGGCCGTGGCGGCTGCGCGCCGCTCGGCCGAGATCGGCGCGCGGCGGACCGGCGCGTTGTCGTCGACCGCGCGATAGCGGTAGGTCCGGTTCCTGCCCAGTGACTTGGCGGCATACATGGCGGCGTCGGCCTGGTCGACCAGCCGATCGGACTGCAGCTGCGACCCCACGTCGCCGGCGACGCCGATGCTGATCGTGACCCGCAGGCCCTGACGCGGCTCGATGGTGAGCGGGTGGTCCATCACCAGCTGCCGCAGGTGCTCCGCCAGGACGGTAGCTTCCTCCGGCGTCGTCTCCGGCAGGATCAGCATGAACTCCTCGCCGCCGTAGCGGCCGAAGAGGTCGCTGCCGCGGATGTTGTCACCGATCAGGGTGGCGATCTCGCGCAGCACCGCATCCCCGGTGTGATGGCCGTAGGTGTCGTTGATCGGTTTGAAGCGGTCGATGTCGATGAAGGCGACCGACAGCCACTTGTGGTGACGCGTCGCCCGCTCGATCTCGGAGGCGAGGGTGGTGAGCAGTGTCTCGCGGTTGACAACGCCGGTCAGGCGGTCATGCGCGGCACGCGCCTCGACCTGTACGAACGCGCCACTGGCGGCGTTGAAGGCCCTCGCCAGCCGTCGCTCGGCCGGCGTGCCCGCAACGCGCAGCTGCACAGGATGCGCGCTGGTGAGGCTTGCCTCCAGCGCGGCGGCGACGTGACTCAGCCGAAGGCCGAAGTAGATCCAGCAGGCCAGGGCGACGACGGTCGCGCCGGCCGCGCCGGCAAGGATGGTCAGCGCGCTGAACGTGAAGCGCTGGTGCGAATCGGCCACGACGGCGACGGAGAGCCCAACCATCGCCAACAGGACGACGGGAACCGGAGCCATAAATCCGAGCGCCCGGATCAGTCGGAGCATCTGCCGTCCATTCGCGAGAGGTTGCCACCCTTGGTCATCGGAGGATGGCCCTGCCCGTGGCCGGCTGCCATGGCCTGATCGTCACCTCACGCGCGGGCGATCCGCGTCCGCGACCGGTTTCCAGCCCGAGTGCGGTGCGGGGCAGTACTGCGTCGGTACCTTTGTTCGGGGTGGCGTCGGATGCGGGGCGGCTCCGGTATCATCAGGGCGTGCCTCGATCCCACCTCGCCCGCTGATCACGGTGCGACGGACCGCCCCGCCGGCTCCTGAATCCGAGGCTGGACCACACCTCCGCGAGCTGCCCCGCTACGAGCCGCCGCGCTACGAGCCGCATGGGCCGCGGGAGGAGTGCGGCGTGGTCGGCGTCTACGCTCCGGGGCTGCCGGTCGCGCACCTGGTGGCGCTGGGTCTCCATGCTCTCCAGCATCGGGGACAGGAGTCAGCCGGGATCGCCGTCTCGGATGGATCGCAGCTCACCCTGCACAAGCGGCTCGGGCTGGTCGGCCAGGTCTTCGACGAGGAGACGCTCGCCCGCCTGGAGGCGGACCAGGATGGAGCGCCGGCCGGGCACGCCGCGCGCCTGGCGATCGGTCACACCCGCTACAGCACGACTGGATCGAACAGCCTGCCGAACGTCCAGCCGGTCTACGCCTCGAGCGAGCTGGGGGAGCTCATGCTCGGTCATAACGGCAACCTCACCAACGCGACCTGGCTGCGCGACGAGCTGACCGAGCAGGGGATCGAGTTCGTGACCGCCAGCGATACCGAGGTGCTGGCCAAGCTGATCGCGCACGCTCCCGGCCGCAGCTGGGCGCAGCGCGTGGAACAGGCCTTCCATCGCGCGTCGGGTGCGTACACCTTCACGATGCTCACCGCCAACGCGCTGGTCGCCGCTCGTGACCCGGTCGGCTTCCGGCCTCTCGCACTCGGCCGGCTGCACGACGCGGCCGGGCGCCCGTCCGGCTGGGCCATCGCATCCGAGAGCGTGGGCCTCGACGCGATGGGCGCCACGTTCGTGCGGGACGTCGAGGCGGGCGAGATCCTCACGATCGACGACGAGGGCGTGCATGCCTCGCGGCCGGGGGTGAGCGCCGAGGCCAGCGACGCTCGCGAACGGCTGTGCGTCTTTGAATTCGTGTACCTGGCCCGCCCGGACAGCGTCATCGGCGGCAGGCTCCTGTACGAAGCGAGGCTGCGCATGGGTCGGCGCCTGGCGATCGAGCAGCCTGCCGATGCCGACCTGGTGATCCCGGTGCCGGACTCCGCGGTCCCGGCCGCCATCGGCTACGCCGAGCAGTCCGGCCTGCCATTCCGGGAAGGCCTGATCAAGAACCGATACGTGGGCCGGACCTTCATCCAGCCTGGCCAGACCTCTCGCGAGGCGTCGGTGCGAATGAAGTTCAACCCGCTCCCCGAGGTGCTGGCGGGCAAGCGGGTGGTGGTGGTCGACGACTCGATCGTGCGCGGCACGACGACCGGGCCGATCGTCGCCATGCTGCGGAGGGCCGGCGCGCGGGAGGTGCACGTCCGGATCCACTCGCCGCAGATGCGCTACCCGTGCTACATGGGCGTGGACACCGGCCGTCGAGCCGAGCTGATCGCCGCCAACCTGTCGCTCGACGGGATCCGACGGCAGATCGGCGCCGACACGCTCGGCTACCTGTCGCAGGAGGGCCTGCTGGCGGCCGTCGGCGGCGACGAGCGGCGGCACTGCACCGCCTGCTTCGACGGCAACTACCCCGTCGACGTACCCCTCGACGTCGACAAGTTCGCGCTCGAGCGGGGCTGACCGGGATGGGGCAGAGCTATCGGGCCGCAGGGGTCGACATCGACGAGGCTCAGCGCGCGGTCGACCTGATCGCACGCGCCGCAGCAACAACGGCAACACCGGCGGTGATGGGTGGGGTCGGGGGCTTCGGGAGCCTCTTCCGCTTCGACCCGACCACGCATCCCGATCCGGTGCTGGTGGCCTCGACCGATGGGGTCGGCACCAAGCTGAAGCTGGCCATTGCCCTCGAGCGCTACGACACCATCGGGATCGACCTGGTCCACCACTGCATCAATGACATCGCGGTCCAGGGCGCCGATCCGCTCTTCTTCCTCGACTACCTCGCCGTCGGACGGCTGCGAGCAGAAGTGGTCGCGCAGATCGTGACCGGCATCGCCAATGCCTGTTCGGCCGCAGGCATCGCGCTCGTCGGTGGCGAGACGGCCGAGCTGCCTGACCTGTATCGGGGCGACGACTTCGACCTCGCCGGCTTCATCGTCGGGGTGGTCTCCGCGGCGGACGTCATCGACGGCTCGCAGGTGCGCGAGGGGGACATCCTCCTGGGCCTGCCGTCGAGCGGCCTGCACACCAACGGCTACTCCCTTGCGCGACGGGTATTCGGCGAGGAGGACTGGTCCCGCACGGCGCCCGGACTGGAGCGGACGATCGGCGAGGCGCTGCTCGAGCCGCATCGGTCATACCTCGACGAGATCAGGATCCTGCGTCGCACGCTGCGCCGCGAAGGCGGTGACGCGCTGGCCTTCGCGCACATCACCGGCGGTGGCTGGGTCGACAACATCCCGCGCACGCTCCCACCGGGGCTGGGGGTCTCGGTCGAGCTGGGGTCATGGCCGGTCCCGCTCATCTTCAGCCTGATCCAGGAGCGCGGCGACATCGCGGACGACGAGATGGTGCGCGCCTTCAACCTGGGGATCGGCCTCACGTGCGTCGTTCACCCGAAGCACGAGGCCGCCGCCCGCGACGCGTTGCCCGAGGCCAGCCGCGTTGGCACGGTGGTGCAGGCGGCGCCGGGGTCCGCGCGCGTCACCTTCGCCTAGGCCGATGCGCCTCGGCATCCTGGTATCGGGTCGCGGCTCGAATCTCGCGGCGGTCCTGGATGCGATCGTCTCCGGGCGGCTCCCGGCGGTCGAGGCGGCGCTGGTGATTGCCAACCGTCCGGGGATCCGGGCATTGGAGGTGGCCGCCCGGCAAGGCGTGCCATGGCGCCTCCTTGCGCGGCACGACTTCCCGAGCGGTGGGCTGCGGGACGAGGCGATCGGTCATGCCCTTGCCGAGGCGGCATGCGACGTGGCGCTGCTGGCCGGGTACGACCAGGTCCTGCGGCCTTCGTACTTTGCCGCGTTCAGGGGTCGCACCATCAATATTCACCCCTCGCTCCTCCCGCGCCACGGCGGCCACGGGATGGTTGGGCTCGCCGTGCACGCCGCCGTCCTTGCCGCGGGGGAGATGGAGACGGGGGTCACCATCCACGATGTGACCCCGGTCCTCGACGCCGGGCCAGCGATCCTGCAGGTCCGGGTGTCGGTGGTGCCCGGGGAGTCGGCGACTGATCTCGCCGAGCGTGTCCTCGAGGTCGAACATCAGGCGCTGGTGGCCGTGCTTTCGCAGCTTTCTGCTAGCATGACCGCCGCGCCGCCAGCACCGATCCGCGCGCGGCGGTAACGCAGAGAGGCGCCTTCGCATGCCAGATGGCCTGCCGGATCCGGGGAAGATCTGGAACGATTTCATCACCAACCCGCTGGTCCAGACCGCCGGGACGCTCATCGTCGTGTACGTCGTCCTGCTCTGGCTGGGGACCGCCTACTGGGCCTTCCGCGACATGCAGGCGCGCTCGGAGAACCCGATCCTTCCCTACTTCGCCTCGGCGCTGATCATCTTCTTCACGCCACTCCTCTTCCTGTTCGCGGTGGTCCTGTACCTGATTGTCCGCCCGCGCGAGTCGCTGGCAGAGGTGTACGAGCGTTCGCTGGCCGAGGAGTCGCTGTTGGCCGAGGTTGAGAAGAACGAGCTCTGCCCCGTCTGCCGCGATCGGGTCCACGCCGACTGGCTGGTCTGCCCGAACTGCCGCACGCGGCTGCACCGCGTCTGCCCCTCATGCAGTCGCCTGGCCGATCCCGAGTGGCCGCTGTGCGCCTTCTGCGGTCACGAGTTCCAGCGTCCGGCGGCACGCCCGGTGGAGCGTGTGATGGAGCGCACTGCCCCGGCGCGCGCCGCCGAGCGAAGCCCCGACGTGGGCGCCGAACCTGGCCTTCGCCCCGCTTCTAACCCCTGACCGGCGGCCCGCCGGTGGACGAGCCACGGCCTGAAGGGCTGTGGAATGCGGAGCCCTCGACCTCTGCCGATCGCGACCCCCTGACCCGCCACCGCGCCCTGCAGGTCATCTCGGTGGTGATGATCGCGGCCGGGATCCTGCTCCCCATTGTCGCCTTGGTGGGCAGCCCCGGGCTCCTGAGCCAGAGCCAGACGCCAGAGTCCGTCCAGCAGCTGATCGGCCCGCTGCTGCTGCTCGGCCTGGGTGGCCTGCTGCTCGTCGTGGGCCTGGTCATCAACGCGGTGCGGGCGCTCATCGTGCGCGCAGCCCTTCCCCTGGAGCGGTATCGCGGACCGGCGATCTTCGTGCTGCTCCTGTTGGCGGCCATCCTCGGCACGGTCCTGGCGCTCGGCGCCGGCAGCACGGCGCTGGCGCTCTTCGACGGCGGCGAGCTCTCGGTTGGAGGCTCGCTGCTCCTCCTCACCTCGACCCAGATCGGCCTGCTGGCGGTGACCGGCGGACTCGTGGTCGCCCCGCGTGCCCTGGCCGGAGTCAGGATCATCGGGCGGACCGGTCTGGGCCGGAGTCTGCTGATCGGCCTCGGATCCGCAATCCCGGCCTGGATCGGGGCGACATTGCTCGGCGCGCTTGCTGCCGTGGTGCTCAAGGCTTTCGGCTTTTCCGAGCAGGCGGGACCGTTGGACACGTTCCTGGAGCGCGGCGACCCAACCGTCATCCTCGTCGCGTTTCTGCTGGTTGCGCCGGCGGCGGAGGAGATCTTCTTCAGAGGCGTCGTCTATAACGCCTGGGAGCGCGAGCGCGGACCGTGGCTGGCCGTCATTGGCTCGGCGGCCCTCTTCGCGGTGATCCACACCAGCCTCTTCGTCTTCGTCCCGATCTTTGCACTGGGGGTGGCTCTGGCCCTCCTCTACCGCTCGACCCGCAGCCTGGCTGCCACGATCGCCATGCACGCGGGATTCAACACGATCTCGGTTGCCATCGCTTTGCTGGCCCGGCAGGGGATCCTGTCGCTGCCGACCTGACACGATAAGCCGGCAATAATCGGCCGGTGAGGTGCCCGCGCTAGCATCGCCACGGTGTCCGTCGTGCTTCGACCGATAGCTTTCGCAGGGGAGCTCCAATCGCAGGCCGTCCCGACGGCCCAGACCAAGCTCGCTCGCTTCGGAGTCGCTGCCCTCCGTGACGATGAGCTGTTGGCGATCGTTCTCGGCGGCCCAGACCGCGCCATCGTCGCCCGATCGGTGCTCGAACCGGCCGGCCTGGCCGGGCTGTCGTCCGCGAGCCTTGCAGACCTGCGACCGATGGCGGGTCGGCGGGCAGCATGCCTCCTGGCCGCTGTCGAGCTCGGTCGCCGCGTGGCGTCAACCTGGCCCGCCGATGGCTGGCGCATTCGCGCCCCCGCCGACCTGGCTGAACGGCTGATCCCCGCCATGGGTCATCTCGAGAGCGAGGAGCTGCGAAGCGTGCTCCTCAACACCAAGAACACCGTGACCGGCATGGTCACGGTCTATGCGGGGAACCTCGCCGGCTCCTCGGTCCGGATCGGTGAGGTCTTTCGGGAGGCGGTCCGACGCCAATCGGCGGCCATGGTGGTCGTTCACAACCACCCGTCGGGAGACCCGTCGCCTTCGGCCGAGGATCTGCGCATCACTCGCGAGCTGGCCGAGGCGGGGAGGCTGCTCGACATCGAGCTGCTCGACCACCTGGTGATCGGTCACGGCCGCTGGGTCAGCCTGCGCGCCCTTGGGGCGCTGTAGGCGATTAGTCCAGGTCCTGTGAGATTGCCTGCGGGGCCCCCGGCCGAGCCAGGAGCCTCGCAGCAGGGGCGAGTGGTCGGGCCTACCGGCTGTGGCGAGCCGTTCGAACGCTCGCTATCGCCAAGGCGGCCAGCATGGCGGTCATGACCAGTGCGAAGACCACCGTGCTCATCGGGTTGTCTCGGTCTGAGCCACTCATCGCAACGTTCGTCAGGCTAGGGATTGGTGTTGCCGTGCTCGCGCACGTCGACCTCGTGATGGTGTTGGTGTCCAGCGTCACCGCACCGCCCCGTGCCAGCGCTCGGCCATCGATGGTCGCGCCGGTCGTCACGGTGATCGACTCCAGGGCGATGATCGTCCCCTTGAACGCGGAGCCCGTACCGATCGTCGCAGAGCTGCCGATCTGCCAGAAGACATTGCAGGATTGCGCGCCGCCGATGAGGACGACGCTACTTCCGGTAGCGGTAGTGAGCGTCGAGCCGGCCTGGAAGATCCAGACATCGCTCGACGCACCGGAGAGCGTCAGCGTGCCCGTGAGTCCGAGCGAGGACGCGGAGTTGTACACACCGGGCGTGAGCGTCTGGCCCCCGAGGTCGGCGGCAACCGGGGTGGTCGGCCCGCTTCCTGCCGCGGTGTTGTATGCGGTGGTGAGATCGGTCTGGGCTCCCTGCGTGACCGCGTCACCGGCGTGATTGGTCCCCCCACTGAGGGTGACGGAGCCGAATCCGGTCTGCGTGGTCGTCGGGTACGACCCGACGTCCCCATTGATCGTCGTCGGGCCCGTGTTGGTGATCCCGGCGCCGGCGAGGACCGCGAAGGGCGCTGCCGTTCCGAGGCCGACCGCTGGCGGACCCGCGGCAATTGCGATCTGGGCGAAAGCAAGCATGCTGGTCGCGACGGCGACTGCGATGCCAGCCGGGAGCTTTAGCCTGGGATTGCGAATTCGTGCCTTCATCGTGCCTACCTCGAATCAGCGAACTGCCCCACCCTCGTGGCAGTAGAGGCAGTCTACTCCCGGCGCGGCGCTCCGGACCGGGGGATCGATCTCGCCAACAGTCGCGTTTTCACTCACTCAGCCGGCGAGCACCTGGTACAGGCCACCGCCAGCCAGGTCGACGAGGTAGATCTCACCGTCCTCTCCCTCCCCGAACGATGAGATCTGGAGGTCCGTGTCACCCAGTCGTCGGGGAACGAGGCCGTCGGATCCGGGGAGGGTCCAGATCGTGCCGGAGCAGTAGTCGCCGAACAGGTAGGTCCCCTGCATCGCCGGCTGGGCCGTGCCCCGATACACGTAGCCACCAGTGACCGAGCACCCTTCGTCGTGCCCGTACTCCGCGATAGGCGCTACCGCTGTGATGCTGTCGCAGCCGCTCGAGCAGCGCGTCCCCTCGAAGATGTTCCAACCGTAGTTCTCTCCCCCCGCTGAATCGGCGGGCTGGCGGTCGATCTCTTCCAAGACGCCCCCGCCCACGTCGCCGATGTAGAGGGCGCCGGTGGCCCGATCGAAGCTGAAACGCCAGGGGTTGCGGAGGCCGTACGCCCAGATCTCAGGCAGCCCGGCGCCCGGAGCCAGGCCTCCGGCGGCGTATGGGTTGCTGTCGGGGATCGCGTATTGCTTGTTGATCGCCGGAGGAGCGTCGACATCAATTCGGAGCAACTTGGCGAGCTGCGTCTGCAGGCTCTGCCCATTGCCGGACGGGTCGCCCTGGGAGCCTCCGTCGCCAAGGCCGATGTAGAGGTAGCCATCGGGCCCAAAGGCGATCTGTCCGCCGTTGTGGTTCGCGAACGGCTGGTTGTGGGTGAGGAGGATGCGCTCGGTCGCCGAGTCGGCGGTGTCGTGGTCGGGTGAGGCGGTCAGCTCCGAGATGACTGTGGCGCCGTCGCCGGCGCGGCTGTAGTGCACGAACAGCCTTCCGTTCGTGGCGAAGTCGGGATGGAACGCGACCCCAAGTAGACCGCGCTCGCCGCCGGCCAAGAGGCGGTCCGAGAGGTCGACGAAATCGCCCTCGCCCAGCGTTCCGTCTGCGTTGACGATCCGGATCCGACCACCCTGCTCGTTGACGAAGAGCCGGCCGCTGCCGTCTCCGGCGGTGGTGATCCCGATGGGAGACGCGAGGCCGGATACGATCGCCTCAAGGCGCACCGCCTGCAGCGGCGGATAGCTCGGCGCGAGAGAGGGGGAAGGGGAAG
>JBDTMU010000037.1:0-10101 GCA_039934115.1 Chloroflexota bacterium
AGCAGGAAGCTGAAGCGCGCGGCCGACTCGCGTGTCAGGCCCAGCGCCAGGCCGGCGCTGATGGTGGCGCCGGAGCGGCTGATGCCCGGCAGCAGGGCCAGTGCCTGGCTGAGCCCGATCGCGAGCGCGCTCGGGGGGTCGAGCCCGTCGATCTCGCGCCGCCGCGAACCGAGCCGATCGGCCAGCCAGAGCGCCACCGCCCCAAGCACCAGGAACCCCGCGATCGCGAGGCGGACGCCGTCGTTGTCGGCGTGCAGCACCTCGTTGATCAGGTCCTCCCCCACAAAGCCGATGAGCGCGGCGGGAATCGTGGCGGCGATGAGGAGCCAGGCCAGGCGCCGATCGGGGTCGTCGCCGATCCGACGCTGGCGGACACTCGCCAGGGCCGCTCCCAGCAGGCGCAGCCAGTCACGGCCGAAGTAACCGAGCAGGGCCAGCAGCGTGCCCAGGTGCAGAAAGACGTCGAACGAGAGGCTGCCCAGCAGCCCGTTCGCCGGCCAGCCGGCGATCCACGGCGCCAGCTCGAGATGGGCGCTGGAGCTGACCGGGATGAACTCGGTCAGCCCCTGCAGGATCCCGATCAGCGCGGCCTGGAGGACGAGGTCCACGGCACTCCCGTGCTCAAGTGGTTGCTAACGGATGAAGAGCGGCGCGAGCACCAGGCTGATCGTGGCCAACAGCTTGACCAGCACGTGCAGTGACGGACCGGCGGTGTCCTTGAACGGATCCCCGACCGTGTCGCCCACCACCGCAGCCGCGTGAGCGTCGGTCCCCTTGCCGAGGACGTTGCCGTGCTCATCGGTCAGGTGGCCGGCCTCGATGAACTTCTTGGCGTTGTCCCATGCGCCGCCGCCGTTATTCAGCACGGTCGCCAGCAGCACGCCGGCGATGGTGCCGACCATCAGGAGTCCAGCGACGGCCTCCTGACGGAGCAGCAGACCGACCACGATCGGGGTCGCCACCGCCACGGCGCCGGGCAGGATCATTTGTCGCAGTGCCGAGCGGGTGGTGATGTCCACGACGCGCGCGTAGTCGGGCCGCTGCGTGTAATCCATGATCCCCGGCATCTCGCGGAACTGGCGCCGCACCTCGACGATGATGGCCTGCGCCGCCGTGCCGACGGCGCGGATGGCGAGGCTGCTGAAGAAGTAGACCAGCATTGCCCCGATCAGCGCGGCGATGAAGACGTTGACATCGGCCAGGTTGACCGACTCGAGCAGCGGACCGCCGCGGTTGGTCTGGATCAGGTTGATCTTGTCGATGTAGGCGGAGAAGAGCAGGAAGGCCGCCAGCGAAGCCGATGCGATGGCGTATCCCTTGGTCAGCGCCTTGGTGGTGTTGCCGACCGCGTCCAACCGGTCCGTGATCTCGCGGGCCTTCCCCTCGGCATGGGCGAATTGCGCGATCCCTCCCGCGTTGTCGGTGATCGGGCCGAAGGTGTCCATCGCCAGGATGAAGGCCGTGGTCATGAGCATGCCCATGGTGGCAACCGCGGTGCCGAAGATGCCGCCGTTGGGAACGTCGGGGAGCGCCTGCGTTCCGAGCCAATGGCTCGCGAACAGGGCGAGCGCGATGGTGATGGCGGTGACGGCAGTCGTCTCGAAGCCGACCGCCACGCCCGAGATGATGTTGGTGGCCGGGCCGGTCTTGCTGGCCTCGGCAATCTCCTTGACCGGCCGCCAGTTGCCGGCGGTGTAGTACTGGGTGATGTACACGAACGCGACGCTGGTGGCCAGGCCGACCAGCCCGGCGCCGAAGAACCAGATCCACGGCGCGATGCCATTGGCACCGGTGGTGCCCGGGGTGTCCATCATGATCGAGGTGGTCAGAGCCAGGCCGCCGACCGACAGGATCGTGGTGACCCAGTAGCCGCGGTTGAGCATATTCATCGGGTCCTCGTCCTCGCGGCCGCGCACGAAGAAGATGGCCACCATGGTGGCCAGCAGCCCGAAGGCACGGACCACCAGCGGGAAGAAGATCCAGGCCTCGGGATGCGGCCAGCCGGCGGACTCGGCGATGCGGAAGACGGCGACCCCCAGGATCATGGCGCCGATGTTCTCGGCGGCGGTCGACTCGAACAGATCCGCGCCACGACCGGCGCAGTCGCCCACGTTGTCGCCCACCAGGTCAGCGACCACGGCCGCGTTGCGAGGGTCATCCTCCGGGATCCCGGCTTCGACCTTCCCCACCAGGTCAGCGCCGACATCGGCGGCCTTGGTGTAGATCCCGCCGCCCAGCTGGGCGAAGAGTGCGACGAAGCTGGCGCCGAAGCCGAAGCCGACGATCAGGAAGGGCGCCTGCTCGGGGTGGGTGAAGCCGCCGTACAGGGCGAAGATCGACCAGACGCCGAGCAGCGAGAGAGCCACGACGAGGAAGCCGGAGACTGCGCCACCCCGCATCGCGACCTGCACCGCGCGGACGAGGCTGTTGCGTGCAGCAGCGGCGGTTCGCAGGTTCGCCTTGACGCTGATGTACATGCCGATGATCCCCGACGCCATCGAGCACGCCGCGCCGACCAGGAAGGCGACCCCGGTCTTGATTCCGAGGTCCAACCCAAAGACGCTCGTGTCGGCGACCTCCTTCCCCTCAACCAGCGCGATCACCAGGCCGATGATCACGGCGCCGCCGATGGCCAGCAGCGCGATGGTGCGGTACTGGCGACGGATGAAGGCCACCGCGCCCTCGAAGATCGTGCCGGCGATCTCCTGCATCGCCTCGGTCCCGATGTCGGAGCGCAGGACGTCCCAGGCGAGGTAGAGCGCGAACGCAATCGCGGCCAGGCCGGCGACCGGAATCACCCAGGTGATGGGATGGATCTCCATGAAACCTCCGAATTGGGCTGGGCAATCCGCACACAGAAACGCCGGCGGAGGGTCGCTTCAGCGCGTCCGCCAGCGGAGCGCCGGTATGGTAGCCCGGCGTCTCGCGACGGGTCAACTTTCAGGGCAGCCAGCTCGCCTGCCATCCGTCGGCGGTGAGCCGTTGCGCCTGGCGGCTCCCCAGGCTGAGCAGCCACACGCCGCCAGGCTCCTCCTCCGCGATGACCATCGAGCCCGGCTCCGGCGCGAAGGCGGCTGAGCGCGTTCCCGTGCCCGGCACCACGATCGCCTCGCCGGGGTCATTCAGGGCCGATGCCACCCGGAGGCTTCCCCCCCCGAGTTCAGCACCCTCGAGGCGAATGAAGGCGTAGCGACCTGCGGCATCGACCGCAGGTCGCGATGCGCCGGCCCCGAAGGCCGTGGCCCTGACCGAGGTGGCGAAGCGGTTCATGCGCACCACGTGCAGCGCCGCAACCTGCGAAGCGTCCAGCTCGGCGGGTCCCGGGTCGAGGATCGCGACGGCCGAGTGTGGCCGGTAGGGACTTGGCCTTGCTCCCGAGGCGGCCGGCAGGCCCGCAACGAGCACGCCACTCCCGTCGGCGAGCCAGATCGGCTCGGAGAGCGCCACGAACGGGGCGGCCGCCAACTGCTGCAGCTCGAGGTCCAGGATGTCGACGTGCCCCGTCTCGTCGACGAACGCGAGCGCCGTCCCGTCGGGGGACATGCGCGGTGCACGCAGCAGCGGCACCGGCGACGTCGGACTCGCCGACGGGGACGCGAGCCGGCCGGATGGCAGCTCGATCGGACGCGGGTCGCTCCCGTCTGCGTCCCGCATCCAGAGTCCGAGGCCCGATCCCAGCGCCGGGTCTGCGCGGCCGAAGGTGATCAGTGCCCCATCGGGCGAGTAGGCGGCGTCGAACTCGATGTCGCCGGAGTCGGTCAGGACGCGACGGGCCGTGCCGTCCGAGCGCTGCCAGACGATCGCCGCCCCGTCGCCGGTGAGGAAGGCACGCCCGTCCGGCGCGATGGCATAGCTGGTGATCGGCGAGAGCTCCGCCGAGAGCTGACGCTGGTTCGAGCCATCGGGATTCATGGCCCACAGGTTCGCGATCCCGGCGCGGTCCGCGATGAAGACGACCTGGTTGGAGAGGGTCTCAGTGGGAGCCCCGGTGGTGAAGCTCCATGAGATTCCCTCGGGCATCCCGGTCCCATCGGCGCCGAGCAGACCGGGTCCGAGCGTGACTTGGTAGGTCGTGTTGGGATCGAGCTGGCCGGACGGCTGGAAGCGGAGGATCCGACGTGCGGTATCGAGGAGGCCGGCCGCCCCGGAGGGCGCCACGACGTCAAGCGAGCCTGCCACGGCCGGCGCGATGGTGAGCAGGTCGTCATTCACGCTCTCCGGGTCGAGCGCCTGGTCGAAGAAGAGCGCGATCGGGGTCGTGACGGAGATGCCGGCGACCGCGTCGGCAGGGACGATCGTCTCCACCGTCAGCCCGGCGGCGACGGTCCGGAAGGTCAGGCGGAATGGATGCTCGAGCGGCGTCCCCGCCTGATCATGCGCGCCGACGCCGACCGTCAGCGAGTAGCGACGACCGGGTTCCCACCCGGCAGCCGGTACGGCGGTCAGTCGCTCGCGGCTCCAACGCAGCGCCATGTCGCTATCGGGCGAAACGCTGATTGCCGCCTCAACCGAGGCGGTGTCCATGAGCGTTGAGAAGTCCACCACGATCGGAGCATCCAGGGGCACGTCGGTGGCGGCCTCGGCGGGGTCCGATCCAACCACGATGGGATTCCCCACGGTCACGAAGCCAAAACGCTCGGCGGCACCGGATATCTCATTGCCGGCGCGGTCACGCACGCCAGGACCGATGGAGACGTCGAACTCCGTCCTCAGCGGCAACCGGGAGGCGGGTGTGAAGGTGAGGCTGGTCGCGCTCCAGCTGAATGCGCCATCGACCGGCGGCGCAATCGCGAATGACGCCTCGGCCGAGGCGTGCTCGACCGGCTCGGAGAAGTCGACTTCGACGCTCGTGGTCGTCAGCGCCTGCTCCGCGTCGCCGCTGAGGTGCTGCGTCAGCGAGATTCCGACCACGGTGGGGCCACGGCCATCGACGGTCGAGGCGTAGTACAGGATGGCGGCGAGCACCGCGAACCCGAGGCCAAGGACCGCCATGTTCCTGAGTGGCACGGCGCGCTTCGTCACTGAGCCCGCTATGCTACCGCCGCCTGCCACGCCCTCACCTGACGGAGCCCGATGACCTACACCCCTCCGCCGACCACCGGCCCCGGCTTGCCGGCGGGTGGCGAGTCACCAGCCCCGCGTCGCAGGATCGGATGCGCCCTCGAGATCGTCGAGACGCTGGTGCTGACGCTGGTGATCTACCTGGTCATCCACAATTTCGTGGCCCAGCCGTTCGAGGTTGAGCAGGAGTCGATGATGCCGACCGTCAATCCCGGCGAGTACGTCCTGATCGACAAGATCTCGCCCCGCTTCAACGATTACCAGCGAGGCGACATCGTCGTCTTCCAGCCGCCGGAGGGGTTCGGGCAGGGCGGCGTGCCGTTCATCAAGCGCGTCATCGGCATGCCCGGCGACACGATCAGCCTGGAGAACGGTCGCGTCTTCGTGCAGCAGCCGGGGAGCAGCCCGGTGCGCATCGAGGAGCCGTACATCGTTCACACCATCGACGGCGGGGTCGCGCCCACTCTGCCCAAGGACTCGGAAGGAACCACCTCGTGGACGGTCCCCGCCGGGACCTACTTCGTGATGGGCGACAACCGTCCCGACAGCCAGGACTCTCGCTTCTTCGGGGTGGTCGACCGCGAGCTGATCGTGGGCCGCGCCTGGCTCCGCTACTTCCCGCTCGACCGGATGGGCTTCGTCGGGCACCCTACCTACGCGGGCCTGTCAGCCGCCGCCTACGACCGGGCGGGCTCCTCGGCCACGATCCAGCTGTCGATGGCGCGCCCGTAGTCGACCAGGTCATCCGGCGCGAACCACAGGGCGAGCTCCGCGGCCGCGGTCTCGACCGCATCCGAGGCATGGATCAGGTTGCGCAGGCCGCTGATCCCCAGGTCACCGCGGATGGTGCCCGGCTCGGCCTCGTTGGGCATGGTGCTGCCCACCATCCGTCGCACCGTGGCGATGGCATCGGGTCCCTCGAGCGCGACCGCTGCCACCGGGCCAGCGGTGATGAAGTCGACCAGGCCGGCATAGAAATGCTTCGCGGCATGGACCTCGTAATGGCGTTCGGCCAGCGTACGTGACACGTCGAGCATGCGCAGCCCGACCAGCTTGAGCCCCTTCCGCTCGAATCGGCCGATGATCTCGCCCACGAGCCCACGCTGGACGCCATCCGGCTTGATCAGGACGAGTGTGCGTTCCATGCGGAAGTCGGCTCCGTGCGGGTGGTCAGGAGCGTGCTGCGCGGTCGAAGGCGACAGTGGCATCTGCCTCGCGGCCGGCGGCGCGCAGGAGGTCGCCGTAGAGTAGCAGACGCTCCGCGGGCGCCTCCTCGCCAAGGGTGGGCTCCAGGATCACCGCTCCCTCGGGCGCGATCCTCTGGTCGAGCCGGAGCGCCGCCGCCAGCTGGCGATCGCCGTCATCGAGCTCCCCTGCCGCTAACGCGCGGCGGGCTGCCTCGAGCCGCATATGGGCCGCGGCTGTTCGCTCGGGC
Organism: Chloroflexota bacterium; assembly: GCA_039934115.1. Taxonomy (GTDB): domain Bacteria; phylum Chloroflexota; class Limnocylindria; order QHBO01; family QHBO01; genus CF-167. Next base: position 6,497 of record JBDTMU010000037.1, read on the forward strand.
GTCGGGACGGGAGGGGGCGCCTCCCCCAGGCTTCCCGCTCCCTCGCTGCGTCGAGCTGGCAAGCGGAACGAGGACGGGGCCGGCCAGGTGATCCGGCTCGCGACGCCGCCACGCAGCTTCCATGCCTCGTCCACTCCGATCGTCGAGACGACCCGCTCGGCGAGCCGGGCGGCGCGATCCGGGTCGCCGGCGGCCGCCACTGCTTCCGCCTCGATCAGCATGAGGATGGGGCGGCGTCGCTCGAGGCTCGTGCCCCGGATCGCCTCGATCGCGCTGCCGGCGGCCATTGGCCTGCCCTGGCGCCAGAGCGCCTCGGCCAGCAGGGCCCGCGCGTCATCGAGCTCCTCGAGGCCGCCCTTGCCCGCCGCCTCCAGGCCGGCGATGAGGCGCAGCAGGACACCCTCGGCCAGCCCGTACAGCCCGGACTCCAGCTGCGCCCGCGCCAGGGCCAGCTCGTCGGGGATGAGGTCAACGATCTCGAGCGGGGCGTCCCAGCCCGGAGTGGCTGCCGGTGAGCGGCGCGTCATGTCTTCAGCATCCGCTCGAAGCGGAGCCGCGAACGGAACGGGCCCAGCACGGCGAGGCGGGCGAGGTCGGGCCGCACGTACCTGCGCGCCACGCGCAGCAGGTCGTCGACCGTCACCGCATCGAGCCGCTCGATCACCTCGTCCACGGTCAGGATCCGCGGCAGCAGGCTCTCTCCGGTGCCGAGCCAGGCGGCGACGGCTCCGGTCTCCTCCATGCGCAGCTCCAGCCGTCCGCGGGTATAGGCCCGTGCCCGATCGAGTTCGGCCGCGCTGACCGGCTCCTGGGCCACCAGCTCGAGCTGCTCCATGATTGCGGCGATCAGCGCTGACGCCTGGTCCGGATCGAAGCCCGCGTGCACGCCGAATGTTCCGCAGTCCGCATACGTCGCGCCGAAGGTCGACACGTCGTAGGACAGGGAGCGCCGTTCCCGCAGCTCCACGAACAGGCGGCTGCTCATCCCGTCTCCCAGGACTGCTCCCAGCAGGTCGAGCGCCCAGCGGTCCGGATCGTCCCGAGCGACCCCCGGCATGCCGATGCACAGGTTTCCCTGCGAGAGGCGGCGGAAGGCGACGCGCACCGAGCCGGCGGGCGCCGGCCTCGGCCGGTCGAGCGCCGGCGGCAAGTGAACCGGGACCGATTCGGGCTCATCGGCCTCGAACCAGCGCTCGGCTGCCTGTACCACCTCGTCATGGCGGATCGATCCCGCTGCCGTGAGCACCAGGTTCGACGGCCGATACCAGCGCTGCCAGTGATCCACGACGGTGTCGTGCCGCGCGCGCCGCACGCTGCGCGGGGTGCCCGCGATCTCGCGGCCCAGCGGGTGCGCCCCGAACAGCAGCTCATCGAAAAGGCTGAAGACATGGTCGCCGGGCGAGTCGACGTACATGCGGATCTCATCGACGATCACCGGCTTCTCGGCGATCAGGTCGCGCTTGCGGAGAAGCGGTGACAGGACCAGATCGGCCACCACCTCGAGGGCGATGGAAGCGGCCTCGGCCGGGACGCGAGCGGTGTAGATCGTCAGCTCCCGATCCGTGGCGGCGTTGACGCCGCCGCCACAGCCCTCGATCGCCTCCGACAGGCCGCCCGGCTCGGGATAGCGCCGCGTCCCCTTGAAGGCGAGGTGCTCCAGCAGGTGCGAGAGCCCGGCGTGCGCCTCGTCCTCGCTGCGCGAGCCGACGCCGACGAAGAGCCCCACGGCGACGGAACGAGCGGTCGGCATCGGCTGGGTCACCACCCTCAGGCCGTTCGCCAGCACGCTGCGCTGGTAGGGAAGGCTCGCCCGGGCACGGACACGTCCGGCGGGCGCGCCGGATCGCACCTCAGGCCTCCTCGTCGTCGTCGCTCGCCTCCGGCGACATCAGCAGCTCCATCTGGATGAAGCGCAGGTCCCGGGCGAGCTCGCCGGCGGAGCGGGGCAGCGGATGCGCCTCGTCCACCTCCTCGTCGACGTCGGCGCGGGGCACGGCAGTGGCGAATTCGAGCACGACCCTCTCCTCGCCGATGACGAGGGTGTAGACGAGGAGCTGATCCGAGGTGGTGTCGAACTGCAGGTAGTCGAACGAGTCGAGGTTGAGGCAGATGGCGAGCGGCGTGAAATAGCTGGCAATCTCGGGGTGGTCGACCACGATCCGCTCCACCCAGCCGGTTCCGCTGCCGGTCACCTGCGCGCCGCGCCGATACGTGTACATGACGGTCTGCTTCAGCAGCGGGCGCAGGAGGTTGTAGATGTCGCTCTTGTCGGTGACGACGCCGGTGTTGATGTAGAGCTTCGCTCGCGCGTCGGTCATCGGGTGCTCACGGGCTGCGCCTTGCGGTGGGGAATCGCGGGCGAGTCTAGCACCGGACCCAAGGCGCGGGAGGGCGGCAAACGGCTGGTAGGATGTGGCGCGTGAAGCTGCTCGCCGCCGATGTCGGCAACACGAACATCACGCTCGGCCTCTTCACGGACGGCGAGCTGATCGGCTCGTGGCGGTCCACGGCGCACGCGACAGCCACGCCGGACGAGGTCGCCACCATGACCGCCGAGATGCTGGCGCTCGATGGTCACCGGCTGGATGAGCTGCAGGCGGTGGCGCTCGCATCTGTGGTGCCGCCATTGACAGACACCTTCGAGCGCTTCGTTCGTACTCGCATCGGTCTTGAGCCGATGATGATCGACGCCGCGTCCATGGCTGAGACACTGGCGATCGAGATTGACCGGCCGGCCGAAGCAGGTGCCGATCGGCTCTGCAACGCCCTCGCGGCGCGCACGGAGTTCGGTGGGCCGGCAATCGTCATCGACCTCGGCACGAGCACCAACTTCGACCTGCTCAGCGCCGAGGGGGCGTACATCGGCGGCGCCATCGCCCCGGGACTCGGGCTCTCGCTCGAGGCACTGGTCGGCTACGCGAGCAAGCTGCCGCGGATCGAGCTGCGCCGGCCGCCGCACGCCATCGGTTCGAACACCATCCACGCCATGCAGAGCGGCACGGTGCTGGGCTACATCGGCCTGGTGAGCGGCCTCCTGACCGCCCTGCGCGGCGAGCTGCTCGAGCGCTCTCCAGCCGACAGCCGGGTGACGGTGATCGCGACCGGCGGATACACCCACGAGCCCTGGCTCCGCGACGTTCCCGGGATCGACGCCATCGAGCCGGACCTGACGCTGCGCGGCATCCGCTACGCGTACGAGGCGATCCGCGACGCCGATACCGCGGCGAGCGGGTCGAGCGTCGGCCGCCCCGGAGCAGATCGATGACCGAGGATCGCGGCTCCCTGGCAGGGCGGCGCGTGGTGGTGGGGGTGTCGGGGAGCATCGCAGCCTACAAGGCGGTTTCGCTGGTCCGCATGCTGGCCGAACGAGGGGCCGTGGTGGACGTCGCCATGACGCCGGCGGCCGCACAGTTCGTCACGCCGCTGACCTTTGCGTCGCTCACGCATCGCCGCGTGGTCGACGACGTGATGGCCCTCGACGCGGATTCGCAGATCGCCCACGTCGAGCTGGCGGAGGGGGCCGATGCGATCGTGATCGCGCCGGCCACGGCCAACCTGCTGGCCGAGCTGGCGGCTGGCAATGCCGGCAACGCGGTGACCGCCAT
>JBDTMU010000038.1:0-9823 GCA_039934115.1 Chloroflexota bacterium
CCGTGGCCAATCGGTTCAGCAGGGTGCTCTTGCCGGCGTTGGTGTAGCCGACCAGGGCGACCGTGGCGACCTCCGACCGATCGCGCTGCCGTGCCGCGGTGGCCCGCTGCCGCTTCACCACCTCCAGCTCGCCACGCACCTTGCGGATCTTGTCGCGGATCAGCCGTCGGTCGGTCTCGAGCTGGCTCTCCCCTGGACCCCGGGTGCCGATTCCGCCGCCCGTGCGCGACAGGTGGGTCCACAGACGCGTCAATCGCGGCAGGTGGTATTCGAGCGCGGCCAGCTCGACCTGGAGGCGTCCCTCCCGGGTAGTGGCGTGCCGGGCGAAGATGTCGATGATCAGCGCCGAGCGGTCGAGCACCTTGCAGTCGAGCAGCTCCTCAAGGGCCCGTTGCTGGTTCGGGGCCAGCTCATCGTCGACGATCAGCAGGTTGAAGCCGGTGGCGGCTCGCTGGTCGACGAGCTCCGCGGCGCGGCCCTTGCCGAAATACGAGCTCGGATCGGGACGCTTCCGGCGCTGCGAGGCGCTCCCCACCACCACGGCTCCGGCCGTCTCGGCCAATGCGGCGAGCTCGGCGAGGCTGCGCTCGATCGGCCAGCGACCGTCACCCGGGTCGTCCAGGCCGATCAGGAAGGCACGCTCCGCGGGGGCGGTGAGGTCGATGAGGGTGGGGTGTGCGGGCATCTCGGAAGCCCATGGTAGCCGAGGCGGCCGGGACGGCCGCTGGCCCGAAGGTGGTGGGACGGTACTTATTGGCTACGGCGCGGGGCTGGCTGATCTGCGATATATCCCCTGACCGCTTCCGGCAAGAGGAGGACTCGGTGACCGATGCGAGCGTGCAGCCCCAGGGCGGCACGAAGAGAGACGTCCCATCGACGGCGAGCATGGCAGTGCGGATGCTGATCCCGATCATTGCCGGTGCTGCCGCAAGCATCGCGGCCGATACGCTTCTCATCCCCACCCTGCCCAACAGCCTGGTCCGGGCCGCCGCCAGCATCGGGATCGGTGCCCTCCTGTCGGCGTTTGGCCTGGCGATGATGCTGATTCGACCGCTCACGCGCTCCCGCGCCGACCTGCAGGTCCGCTACCAGGAGGCCATCGCCGACGCGCTGCGCGACCCGCTGACCGGGTTGGGCAACCACCGCGCCTTCCAGGAGGAGCTCGACAGCCAGGTCGAGAACGCGACCCGCTACGGGGTCCCCGTCGCCCTGGTGCTGATTGACCTCGATGAGTTCAAACAGATCAACGACAGCGCCGGCCACGCCATCGGCGACCAGACCCTGGCCTCATTCGGCAGGCTGGTGGGGTCCGTGCTGCGCAAGGTGGACCGTCCCTTCCGGATCGGTGGTGACGAATTCGCCATCCTCCTGCCGCACAGTGATGCCGACGCCGCGCATATCGTGGCACGCCGCCTTCTTGTCTCCGCCCTGCAGCCCAATGTGCGGGATCCGAAGATCAAACCCCTCTCCTTCTCAGCCGGGATCTCCTCGTTGCCCAGCCCGGCCATCGGCCGCACGCAGCTCTACACCCAGGCAGACACGGCCCTCCACGCGGCGAAGCACGCAGGTCGCACCGAGGTGCTCGTCTTCGATCCGGGCACCGAGTCCGCCGCCACCGCCGCCAGCACCTCGGCCGCCATCGCCGAGGTGATCGAGCAGAAGCTGCTACGGCCAGTCTTCCAGCCGATCGTCAACCTCGCCACCGGCGCAACGCTCGGCTACGAGGGCCTCATCCGTCCGGTGCCGCCGGCGCCGTACGCAGATCCGGTGACCCTCTTCGCCGCAGCCGAAGCCAGCGGGCACGTGGTGCCACTCGACCTCGCCTGCGTGGAAGCCATCGTGTCGGCCGCCGCGACATTGCCGAAGGAGCTGTTCCTGAGCGTGAACATGTCTCCACGAACGATCGAAGCGCCGGAGTTCAGCGCTCCCGCCATGCTCAACATCCTGGCCCGATACGATTTCCCGCCCGAGCGCCTGATCATCGAGCTGACCGAGCATCAGCCGATCGCAGACCTCGATCGCATGCGCCACAAGCTCGAAGCCTGCCGGAGCGCCGGGATGCGGATGGCGGCCGATGACCTTGGTTCAGGCAACTCTGGGCTGCGACTCCTGAGCGACCTCCGCTTTGACGTCGTGAAGGTCGATCTCGGACTCGTGCAGCGCAGCTCACCCGGTGCCCGGTCGAGCGCGGTGGTCGAATCGATCGTCGCTTTCGCCAGCCGCATGGGGGCGCTCGTCATCGGCGAGGGGGTCGAGCACGAGGAGCAGGTCGAGCAGCTGACCCAGCTCGGCGTCACCGCCGCCCAGGGCTACCTCTTCAGCCGGCCGGGGCCGCTCCCCGACTGGGCGGGCGAGAAGCGCCTGAAGCGGGCCGCCGACCGCCAGACCCGCGCCACGGTCGCCGAGGTGGACCCCGACCTCGACGCCTGGCGTCGCAAGATCGGGTTGGCGAGCCCCGCCGCCTAGCTCCCGGTCCTCAGCGCAGCAGCCCCTCCAGCCGTCGCTCCGCCTCGACGACCAGTGTCGGATCGTCTGCGGGCGCCTCGCCTGCCGCCAGCCACACGATCCGTTCGTCCCGCCGGAACCAGGTGCGTTGCCGCTTGGCGTACTGTCGCGTGCGGCGCACAGTGACTGCCACCGCCTCTTCCAGCGACCACTCCCCGGCCAAGTAGCGCGCAGCCTCGCCGTAGCCGTGGCTGGTGAGCGGTGCGTGCCGCGGATCGTGGCCGGCCGCCAGCAGTCTCCCCACCTCCTCGACCAGGCCGCTGGCAAAGAGCCATCGCGCTCGCTCGTCGATGCGACGGTTCAAAACCGCGGTCGGACGGCTGATGCCGATCAGACGGACCGGCCCTTCCCACGGCCTCGCTGTGGGCGCGAGGGCTCCCCGGCCACCTGTGGACGCGGCGCGTTCGAGCGCGCGTGCCACGCGGCGCGGGTTGCGCAGGTCGGTCCGCGCGGCGCTCGACGGGTCGACCCTGCGCAGCCGATCTGCAAGGACGCCGACACCGGCCGTTGCCAGCTCCTCGTTCAGCCGCGCCCGGTCCTCCGCACGAGGCGCCGGGCTGAAGACGTAGCCATCCAGCAGGGCGGCCAGGTAGAGGCCGCTGCCAGCGACGACCAGCGGCAGCCGGCCGCGGCCGCTCACCTCAGAAACCAGGCGCCGCGCCTCACCGGCCCACGAGGCGACGCTGAACGGCTCCCCGGGTGCCACAAGGTCGATCAAGTGGTGTGGGACCGCGGCCCTCGCTCGTGCATCGGGCTTGGCCGTGCCGATATCCATTCCGCGGTAGACCTGGCGCGAGTCGGCGACCAGGATCTCGATCGGGAATCGCGCCGCCAGCGCCAGCGACAGCTGCGTCTTGCCCGACCCGGTCGGGCCGACGATGGCCGCAATCGGTCCCAATCAGACCTCGACGAGCCGCTGGAGCTGGGTGATCGAGGTGGCGCGACCGGTCCCCCGTTCGGCCTCGATCAGCACCGCGTTGAAGGCCACCGGACCGTCAGCGACGGCAAAGCGGGTCGGCAGGTGGGTCAGGAAGCGCGGCAGGACGGTCTCCAGCGAGAAGCCGATGACCGAGTCGCGAGGACCGGTCATGCCCACATCGCTGATGTAGGCGGTGCCCTTCGGAAGGAGCCGGGCGTCGGCGGTCGGCACGTGGGTGTGCGTGCCCAGGACCGCGGTCACGCGGCCGTCGAGGTACCAGCCCATGGCGTTCTTCTCGCTCGTGATCTCGCAGTGGAAATCGACGATCCGGACCGGCGGCAACGGCTCGGCCGCCCCGTCGAGCAGGCCGTCCATGGCCGCAAACGGCGAATCGAGCTGATTCATGAAGACGCGACCCATGACGTTCACCACCGCCACCCGGTCGCCGTCGGGCAGGGTGTGCAGCAGCCAGCCCTTGCCGGGCGCGTCATCCGGATAGTTGAGCGGGCGCAGCACGGGCCGGCCGCTGTCGAGATAGTCGTAGATCTCGCGCTTATCCCAGATGTGGTTGCCGCTGGTGATGACGTCCACACCGTTGGCGAACAGCTCCTCGGCCAGGCTGGGTGTCAGCCCGGCGCCCGCCGCCAGGTTCTCGCCGTTGGCGATCACCAGATCGAGATCGAGCTCGGTGCGCAGATCACGAAGGCTGCCGACGACCGCCAACCGGCCCGGCTTGCCGATGATGTCCCCGATGACCATGCACCGCAGGAGCGCGGTGCGGTCGGTCATCGGGCGTAGTCGACCGCGCGCGTCTCGCGGATCACGGTCACCTTGATCTGCCCCGGGTACTGGAGCTGCTCCTCGATCTTCTTGACCACGTCGCGAGCCAGGCGGCTGGACGCCATGTCGTCCATCTCCTCTGGGCGGACCAGGATCCGGATCTCGCGACCGGCCTGGATGGCATAGCAGCGCTCCACGCCGGGGAATGCGAGCGCGATCTGCTGCAGGTCATCCAGCCGCTTCACGTAGTTGTCGAGGGACTCGCCGCGGGCCCCGGGCCGGGATGCGCTGATGGCGTCGGCGATCTGGACCACGGTCGCCTCGGTCGACTCCTGCTCGACCTCCTGGTGGTGGGCGGCGATGCAGTTGCAGACGACGGCGTTGACGCCGTAGCGCTTCGCGATGTCGCCGCCGATCAGGGCGTGCGGGCCGTCGACCTCGTGGTCGATCGCCTTGCCGATGTCGTGCAGCAGCCCGCCCTTCTTCGATTCGGGGATGTTGGCGCCGATCTCGGCCGCCAGCAGTCCGCTCAGGCGCGCGGTTTCCACGCAGTGGTTCAGCACATTCTGGCCGTAGCTGGTCCGGTACTTGAGCCGGCCGAGCAGCTTGATCAGCTCGGGGTGCAGGCCCGGCACGCCGGCGTCGTAGGCCGCCTGTTCGCCCGCCTGGCGCATCACCACCTCGATCTCGGCGCGGCACTTGGCCACCGTCTCCTCGATCCGCCCGGGATGGATGCGGCCGTCGCTGATGAGCTTGGTGAGCGCCATGCGCGCCACCTCGCGGCGGACCGGGTCGAAGCCGGACAGGACCACCGCCTCAGGCGTGTCGTCGATGATGAGGTCGACTCCGGTCGCCTGCTCGAGCGCCCGGATGTTGCGGCCCTCGCGGCCGATGATGCGGCCCTTCATCTCCTCGGAGGGGAGCGGCACCACCGTCACCGTCGCCTCCGAGGTGTGGTCGGCGGCGATGCGCTGCATGACGGTGGTGAGGACCCGGCGCGCGTGCTCCTCGCCCTCCTCGACGGCGTTGCGCTCGATCTCGCGGACCTTCTGGTGTGCCTCCGCCTGCGCCTCGTCCACGATCAGCTGGATGAGGCTCTGGCGCGCCTCAGAGGCCGTGAGGCCAGACACTCGCTCGAGCTCGAGCAGCTGCTGCTGCTGAAGCTCGGCCAGGCGCGCCTTCTCGGCATCGACTTCGCGCTGACGCTCCTCGAATGCGACCTCGCGGCGCTCGAGCGATTCCACCTTGCGGTCCAGGCCCTCAGCGCGATCGAGCAGGAGGCGTTCCTGGCGCTGCAGGTCGGCGCGCTTCTCGCGCGCCTCCTCCTCGGCCGCACGCTGCACCTTCAGGGCGTCGTCCTTGCCCTCGAGGACGATCTCCTTCTGCTTGGCGCGCGCTTCGGCCATCAGCCGATCAGCGTAGCCCTCGGCGTGCTTGACGCTGCTGGCAGCCAGGAAGCGACGGGACAGGTATCCGATTGCAATTCCAACGATGAGGGCGGCGCCGGCCGCCACGACGACGGTGCTTTCAGGCATCGGCTCCTCCATTTGTGGAGCCCCAATGGGCGCTCGCGCCGCCTCAGGCAGCGCGTGTCAGCTGTTCATCACGATCGTCAGTCCCTGCCTTCCATCGGCTCGGGGGACTGTAGTCGGCGAGTGTAGCGCAAGCGGCCGCGGCTGGCCTTTCGGGGCTCAGCCGGCCGCGATGCGTCCCAGCAGGGTGACCATCTCGAGGTCGCGCGGCAGGAAGTCCTGCAGCATGATCCGCTGCGCTCCGGCGGCCTCCAGGCTCTCGATGATCTGGCGTGCGGCGTCGGGTGTGCCGATGATCCAGCGGCCCGTCCGCTCGCTGAGCCACGCCTCGGCATCCTCGTCACCGCCGCCGAGCATCCCGATCTGCTGCTGCACGCGCTGTCGCAGGTCGCTCTCTGTCTCGGCCACCAGCACTCCGACCATCGCCGAGCGCACGACTGTCTCGGGATCGCGCCCTGCCTCCGCGCAGGCCGCGGTGATGCGCCCGTAGGCCTCTCGCAGCCGGTCGGGTGTCGCCGACTGTCGGTTGAACTCGTCTGCCCAGGTGGCAACCAGGCGAGCGAGCCGCGGCCCTCCATCCCCGCCCAGGATCAGGTGGGGATGTCGCTTGCCGGAGAATGTCGGCCGGGGCCGCAGCCGCGCGTTGCGGACCTGCCAATGCTGTCCCTCGAAGCTCCAGCCGTCGGGCTCGGTCCACAGTCCGTGCACGATCGCCAGCGACTCCTCCAATCGGTCGTACCGCTCGCGCAGCGGTGGAAACGGGATCCCCAGCTCCTCATGCTCCTCCTCGTTCCAGCCGGCGCCGATCCCCACTTCGACGCGCCCGCCGCTCATCTCGTCGACGGTGGCGACGACCTTGGCGAAGCTGCCGGGGACGCGGAACGTGGACGGCGAGACGAGCGACCCGATCCGGATCGTGGTGGTGTCGCGGGCGAGCCCGGCGAGCGTGGCCCACGCATCCGTGGTCGGTCCATCGGCCGGGCCGGCGAAGGAGCCGTAGTGATCCGAACGGAAGAAGGCCTCCAGGCCGGCCGCCTCGGCGCTGCGCGCCAGGGCCAGGATCTCGTCGTAGGTCAACCCCTGCTGGGGCTCGCTCATCAGGGCGAATCGCATGCCCGCAGGGTAGCGGGCCGTGCGACCCGCCTGGGTATGCCTGTCGCGCTAGGCGGCGTTGCTCTCGATGGCGATGGAGCGGGCCATGCGATCCGAGCCGAGGCGCTGCGCGTTGTCGCGGGCGAATTCCGCGCCGAGCCGATCGCCGTGCAGCGGGCGGGCGAAGAAGAATCCCTGGCCGAACTCGCAGCCGGCGCTCTGCAGACGCTGGACCTGCGCGCGGCGCTCGACCCCCTCGGCAATCACTCGAAGTCCGAGCGCCTTGCCCAGCGAGATGATCGCCTGGGCCAGGATCCAGCGATCGTCCTTTGCGTCATCGACGTCGACGAATCCCTGCGCGATCTTCAGGATGTCGATCGGGAAGCGGTGGAGGTAGCTGAGCGAGGAGTACCCCGTCCCGAAGTCGTCGAGCGCGATCTGGATCCCACGGGCGCGGAGCTTGCCGAGGACCTCGATGGCGGCGTCCGCGTCATGCAGCAACACGGTCTCCGTCACTTCCAGAACCAGGCTGGAAGGCGGCAGGCCAGAGGCCGCGAGCGCAGTGGTCACGTCGTCGATCAGGGTCGGGTGCAGGAGCTGGCGAGCCGACAGGTTGGCCGCGACCCACGGCGCCGCGCCGCCTGCCTGCTGACTCCAGCCGGCGGCCTCGCGGCATGCCTCGGCCAGGACCCATCGGCCGATCGGAACGATCATGGCGTTCTCCTCGGCATTGCTGATGAACTCGTCCGGCCCGACCTCGCCACGGGTCGGGTGGTTCCAGCGCACGAGTGCCTCGGCACCGACAATCCGGCCGGACTCCAGCGATACGACCGGCTGGTAGCGGAGCTGGAATTCCCCGCGGTCGACGGCGAGCTGTAGCTCCGCGCCGACGTCGTGCCGCGACCGGACCGTCTTGAGCATCGATGCCTTGTAGACGACCCAGCGGCCCTTGCCCGCCGCCTTGGCGCTGTACATCGCCACGTCTGCCTGGCGGAGCAGGTCCTCGGCCGAGTCGCCCCTGCTGCCGGCCGCGATGCCGATGCTGGCCGACACGTGGGTTCGAACCTCACCGATCGAGAATGGCTCCTGCAGGATCTGCGCGATCCGCGCGGCCACTCGCTCTGCGTTGGCGAGGCTCGGATCGTCGTCGACCAGGATGGCGAACTCGTCCCCGCCCAGGCGAGCGGTCAGGTCGGATGTCCGTGTGCACGCCTGCAGCCGCGCAGCGACCTCCACCAGCATCGCGTCCCCCGCCGGATGGCCATACATGTCGTTCACGAACTTGAAATCGTCGAGGTCGACGAACATCACCACCGACCGCTTGCCCCGCGGGGTCGCTGCGAGTCGGGCATTGACGCTCTCGCCGAAAAGTCCCCGGTTGGCGAGCTGCGTGAGCCCGTCGTGGAATGCCTGGTGCTTGAGCTCATCCTGGAGGACGGAGAGCTTGGCCAGCGAGCGCTCCAGCTGTCCGTTCTCGAGGGCTGTGCCGGCATGGTTTGCCACGGTGGCAAACAGGCGAAGGTCCTCGGCGGTGAATGTGCTGACGTCTCCGAGCCGGTTGGCGATCACCATCGCGCCGATGACTCCGTCGTCGGTGCCGAGCGGCGCGATCATCGCATCGCGCACGTCGCGGTCCTCCTCGAGCTCGATGGAGGTCGTGTTGAGCAGGAACGCCGTCCCATGCTCCACGACGTGCTTGTGGACTGGCCTCCACGCCTCCGCGGAGGCCTCCGCCATCACCGACGTTCTGCCTTCGGCGACCGATGTGATCAGGTAGCTGTCGCCCGGCGCCGACGGGAAGAGGACGATCTCCGCCTGCTCGGCCCGGAACATGGTGCGACTGTGGTACAGCAGCTGAACGAGTGCTGAATCGAGCTCGGGGGTCCGCTGCAGGATGCGTGTCGACTCATATAGAAGCTCCAGCGACTCATGCTGCTGCTTGGCGCCGATGAAGGCGCGATAGCCGAGGAACAGGGTCGCAATCGGCAGGGTCAGGAGCCAGACCGCCCGGGAATCGGCGACGATGATGATGACCGCCAGGAGCGCGATGCTGGTGTTGGTGATGGCCACCACCGACGACACCGCGATCATCTGGCGAAGCTTCGGGACCGCGAGCGCGCCCTCCGAGATCGAGATGGCGGACGCTACGGTGATGACCCCGACCAGGTTCGAGATGCTGATTGCCAGGAAGGCGGCAAACCATCGCATCGGTTCGATCAACCCACCCGCTCCAACTGCGCGGAAGACCACCAGACCAACCACCGACGACAGGGCAAAGGAACCGATGTTGAAGGCGAGCTTCACCGGCGGCTGGCGCCGGTTGATGGCGAGTGCAGCCGCAGAGCCGATCGCCTGGGCGATCACGAGCTCGAGGGGGTTGGCCAGGAAGAATCCGACGACCAGGGGCAGCTCATTGAGCGAGAAGGTGTGTGCGCCCCGGCGAAAATGAAAGTGGATCACCTGGGCCTCGGCTGCCCAGAAGACCGGCGCCATGACCCACCATGGCAGCTGCCAGGCCGGGTCGAGCGCGGACAGGTGGGGCAGCACAAGGGCCGACACTACGAGCGCGGCGCCGAGCATGGCGGCGACGAGGGTCCACACCCTCGCTGGCGGTCGCATGGTCAGGGCACCCGGCCGGTCATCGGATTGAGCCTACCTTCGCGTGCCTGGATTGCCGAGGCGCCGAACGTCACGTGCCGGTGGGGACCAATGAGGGATTGGTGGTCAGCACGGCTTCTCTCGTTGAAACGGGGTGCGGTCGAGGGCACAACCCCCGACCGCACGTCGGCTAAGCAGTTTGCGCGGCTCAGTGCCAGGAGACGCCCATCCAGCTGTGGCTGGACCAGCTGTTGCCGGACCACGAGTTTCCGGACCAGGAGTTTCCGCTCCAGCTGTTGCCGGACCACGAGTTTCCGGACCAGGAGTTGCCACTCCAGGAGTTACCGCTCCAGCTGTTGCCATTCCAGACGCTCCCGCTCCAGCTGTTGCCGGACCA
>JBDTMU010000039.1:0-9703 GCA_039934115.1 Chloroflexota bacterium
CCTGAAGGTCCCATCGGGCTGCGGTGGCGGGGGCGATCAGGTCGGCGGCTCTCCCCCGCTCGAGGCCCTTTGCGCGGAGGGCCGCCTGGGCATCGATGCCGGCGCGCTCGAAGTCCTCGAAGATCCGATAGAAGCCGTAACGGAGCTCGTTCTCGCCGTCACCCTTCCAGGCCCAGAAGGTCTCCATATCGGCATCCTTGAGGGTCGTCAGTTCGCGGACCGCTGCCATGACGTCGCGGCGTGCGGCGAGGAGGGCCTCGGGAATGGGGCGAGGCTGGATGTCCTCAGTGAACTGGACGAGGGGGTTGGCGGCGGCGGTTGAGGTCATGGCGCAAGCCTACCGCGCGATGACGACGGCAGCCACCGCCGCAGGGTTTAGCGCGAAACGTTGACGTTCGTGCTCGGCGGAGTCTCCTCGGTCGTCTCCGTGGTGGTCTCGTCCACCGTGACCGTCTCGCCGTCGTTATCGGTGGTGACGTTCAGGTTGACGTTCTTGACCTCTTCCTTCGGCGGGTCATCGACTCGCTCGTAGGTGGTGGTCTTCGTGACCGTCTCTTCTTCGTGGTGCGACATGTCGGCTACCTCGTTCGGCCCACAATTGGTGGGGCTTCGGTCAATGTCGAACGCTGGCCGTGTCGTTGGGACTCACGCAGGCCCGCTCGACCTTCCATTCATGTATCAGCTTGGCCAGGGCCTCGCTGCCGGCGCATCGGGCGTGGTGTCATGGTCGTTCGTGCAGTCGTGCAGCACGGCTGCACGAGGAGCCGTGACGGAATCGGGATGCTCGTCTGGTGGCCGTGATCGCGCCAGATATTCGCCGTGTGCATGCGCCCCATGCATATCCGGCGCCCGGACGGGCCTGCTCCGGGCAGAGAAACACCCGGCGCTGGGCGGGAACCAACGCCGGGTGTGAGGAATCGGGGTTAGCGCGCCCTAGTAACGCGGGGTCGGATCGACCGGCGTGTCAGCCGGGTCGTCGTCCTCGTCCTTGATCTTCTCCTCGGTCTTGTCGCCAGCGCCGGCTCCCGCGCCCGCACCGACGGCTCCACCGACGATGGCTCCGGGAGGTCCGGCAATGGCACCACCGATGACAGCTCCACCGATCGCACCCGCGGCCCCGCCCGCGCCAGCCCCGGCCTCGTCCTGGCCCTCGGTGGCCTCACCGGCGGCTGCCCCACCGGCTGCCCCGATGGCTCCGCCGACCACGGCCCCGACCGGTCCGCCGACCACGGCGCCCGCGAGCCCGCCGGCAACCGCGCCCGCCGCAGCGCCCTTGGCCTCGTTGGCATGCTCGTTGTCGTGCTTCTTCTTGTTGCCGTACTCGTCCAAGTCGTCATCCTCGCCTTCGACGCGGGTGACCTTGGTGTCGTCGTACTGAGTCATCTCGTGCTCCTTCTGGCCCCTCTGGTGGCTCATGCGGTTCGTGGGCCTGCGTCACTTTCGGGTGGTGACAATCTCGTCAAGATCATGGTCCGGGCATCGGACCCTCCATCCGCGTATCACGCGTTGCGCTTCGCCAACTTCATCCCGGCCACCGCCACGGCGGGAAGGAACGCCAGCAGGGTGAGGAGCCGCGGCGCGCCAAGGACGAACATTGCGGCGCCGATCCCGAGCGATGCCCTGGTCAGGGTCTTCTGCTGCGACTTCGGCATGGTCTCGACGGTCCGATAGGCATCTCGGGCGCTGCCCCTGACGGCATCGGCGGCGTCCGGCAGGGTCTCGGCGATGGTCGCCGACACAGCGCCGACCTGGCCGGCCAGGCCACGGGCCGACGACACGATGCCGCCAGCCCGGGAGGCGGCAGCCTTCCTCGTCCTGGTGATCTTCGCCCTGGTTGTCTTCGGGGTGTTGCTGGTCATCGGGGGTCCTCCTACATCGGCCCATGCGGACCTGACGGGCATTTCGCTTCGGACCACGATGGGGAGTCGGAGGGCACCGCCAGGTCACAGGCGAGGGGCAGAGCCTTTCATCGGCGTTGCGACAGACCCGTGACGCGGACGGGACTCCCCAGGGAGGTGGTGGGGAATGCCCGACGGGGGCGCGGCCCCCCGTCGGCCCCCGCTGCCCCTGTGGTGTGACCACTCAGCGGTCATTAGGAGCACCCCTGACGCGGCTGCCTGGCCCAATCTTCCTCGGGTGACCACTGAACGGGTACATCCGGCAGCTCGGAGGCTTTGCAGGTCATTGGGTGGTCTCGTTGATCATCGGCCTGTCGCCAGTGACCATCGGCTGGTCACCCCCTCGGAAATGGGGCACCACGCAGTCGTGCTGCACGGCTGCACGAACGGCTATGACAGCAAAGGTCTAGCCCCTGGAACTGCCGTGAGCCCCGTCCCAGCCCGGCAGCTCCTGTTGCTCGTACAGTGTCCTCGTGTCGATCCGCTCGCGTGGTCTCCTCATACCCCTCCTGGCTCTGGCCGCCTGTTCGACGCCGAGCCCGAGCATCGTGCCGTTGCCTCCAGCATCTGCATCGGCCTCCGCCATACCGTCACCTTCGGCCTCCGTGGTCGTCGGCCTGCCAGCCGTCCCGGACGGCGCCCTGTACTACCCGTCCGCCGACGCGATCGCCGCGGCCACTCCTGGCCAGTTGATTCAGACCTTCGAGATCAAGGCCTCACCCGGCAAGCGGGCCTGGTTTGTCGTCTACGGCTCGACCGGACTGGATGGCAAGCCGGTGGCGGTCAGCGGGATCGTGATTGCGCCGGAAGCGGCCCCGGGCGAAAGCGGCTACCCCGTGGTGGCCTGGGCACACGGGACCACCGGGATCGCCGATGTGTGTGCGCCGTCGAAGCAGGGGCTCAATAGCATTCCGGCCGACGTGCAGGATCTCGTAACCCAGGGCTACGTGGTCACCGCCACCGATTACGAGGGCCTCGGCACCGCCGGCGTGCACCCGTACCTGATCGGCATCTCCGAGGGAAGGTCGGTTCTCGACGCGATCCGGGCAGCCCAGGCCCTGCCGGAGGCGGGTGCCGCGGCGGAGGCGGTCGTCATCGGTCATTCGCAGGGTGGACATGCCGCCCTCTGGTCCGCGGAGCTGGCGTCGAGCTATGCGCCGGGCCTTGCACTCCTCGGTGCGTTGGCCGCGTCGCCGCCAACGGACCTGCTCGGCTGGGACACCTGGGCATTCCACGAGGCCGCGGTGGGAGCGCTCTACGCGGCTGACGCGCCGTTGCTCCTATTCGGGGTCTGGAACGCGATCTATGACGCACCGCTGAATTTCCTGACCAACGCGGGGCGGCAATCAGCCGTGGCTGGGCGAGATGCCTGCGGACCCGATCCTGTCAGCACCACCCCGTACCTGCGCGACCCCGCCGAGATCCCCGAGTGGAACAACCTCCTGACCCGGAACTCGCCGGGGTTGGCGCTGACGGGAGTGCCCATGCGGGTTGTCTCACCCAAGGCCGATGAGGCGGTCCAGTACGACACCCAGGTCGACGGCGTGACGGCGATGTGCGCCATCGGCGACACCGTTGAGCTGCGCTCGGTGGAGGGCGATCACAGCGCCAGCGTGCAGGGGCCGGGCGCCTGGAGCGAGATCACGGCCTGGATCACGGACCGATTCGCCGGCGTCGAGTCGGTCACGACCTGCGCCCCGTGACGGGGCGCTTCCGCTCGCTCGTTCATCGGCTCATCTCGATCGCGGACGAGCCGACCGATGACGACGACCTGCGCCTCCGCAAGCGCGTTGGGGTGGTGGTCGGCTACCTGACCATCGTCGCGCCGCTGGGCTTGCCGGCGCTGGCCCAGGGCGACCCGGTGAGCTATGTGCTGGCCTTCGGCTTATCAGCCATCTCCGTGCTCAACCTCGCGGTCCTGGCACGCAGTCGGCGGTTCGATCGCTATGTGACGCTGCTGATTGCCCCGGGGGCTGTCTTCACCTTGACCGTCGAGATCCTGAGTGGTGGCGTAACCGCCTCCGGCGCGACCATGGTCTGGGCGTTCCTGGCGCCGGTGATCGCACTGCTCGCACTGGGTCCGCGCCGTGCCACCGCTTGGTTCTTCGTCTTCCTGGGCGCCCTTCTGTTGGCCATCCTCATTGATCCGTGGGTCACTTCCAAGATCGCGCCCCCGCCCTACGCCGTCCAGCTGATCTCGTTCGCGCAGAACCTTGCCGTGCCCCTGGGGCTCACCTTCTTCCTCCTGCGCTACACCGATCTTCGTCGCCGCGCGGCCGAGGCCCGCTCGGAGGAGCTGCTGACCAACGCCATCCCGACCTCCATCGCCGCGCGACTGAAGCACGGCGACGAGCGGATCGCGGATGCGTATCCCGAGACCACCGTTCTGTTCGCGGACCTGGCCGGCTTCACGCCCTGGGCCCAGCGCACCGATCCGGACACAGTGGTCAGCTACCTGGACGACCTGTTCAGCCGATTCGACGCCCTCGCGGCGAGCTGCGGGGTCGAGAAGATCAAGACGATCGGTGACGCCTACATGGCCGTGGCGGGCGCCCCGCTCGCGCGGCCTGACCACGCGGCCGCCGCCCTGACGCTCGCCCGCGGGATGCTCGACATCGTGGCTGAGGGCAGGGTGCGAAACGCCGTCGAGCTGGGGCTCCGCGTTGGCCTGGCGAGTGGTTCGGTGGTCGGAGGCGTCATCGGTCAGAAACGAATCCTGTTCGACCTGTGGGGCGAGACCGTGAACCTCGCCTCGCGCATGGAGTCGTCCGGGCTGCCGGGGCGGATCCAGGTCGCGCCCTCCACCTTTGCCCTGCTGCGGGACGCGTTCACCTTCGAAGAGCGCGCCGGGGTGGAGGTGAAGGGAGTGGGCGTGATGACCACCTACCTGCTCGTGGCAGATCGGCGTGGTCCGCGTGACCACTGAGCGGTCATTAGGGCCAACTTAGGGCCGGTACGAGCTCAATGACGGTGCCCGCGTCGGTCGCGTGACCACTGAGCGGTCATTACGGCCAACGTCGAGTCTTTCGTGGCCATCCACCGCTCGCCTTTGCCATTGGCCAGTCGCTTGTGACCATCGGCCGGTCATTTCCCGGCCGTCATGCATGCTTCGCCGTCATCTCTGCTCTATGTCAGGGCCTAGCGGGAATGGCGGTGTAATGCTCCGCCTCTAGCATGGTCTCGGTGACCACCGGCCCCCGACGCTCCCTGCTCCTCATCGTCAACCCGGTCTCGGGAGGCAAGCCGGGCTCCACCTCGCCCCTCTCCGATGACCCGAAGAGGCTCGAGCCGGAGGCGTTGGCCGAGGGTCTGCGCTCACGCGGGCTCCGCGTCCGACTCCACGTGCTGAGCGAAAGCGACGACCCCGCAGAGATCGCCCGCGGCGCGGGACCGGACGAGGACATCGTGGTCGCGGGTGGCGACGGTTCGGTAGGCCCGGTCGCCGAGGTGCTCAGCGGCAACGAGCGGGCGCTGGGAATCCTGCCGATGGGTTCCTGGAACAACATCGCGAGCGGCCTTGGCATCCCGCTCGAGCTGGAGCCGGCGCTCGACCTGATCGGTCGCGGGAAGGTGGCGCAGGTGGATGCCGGCCTGGCCTGGCACCCCAGCGAAGGAGACGAGCCCCCAAGCGACGCACGAGCGTTCTTCGAGGCGGCCGGTGTTGGCCTGGATGCCGCCGGCTTCGGAGCGGTCGAGCTTGGCGGGCGCGCGGGCTGGCGGTTTGCGGCGCGAGCCATGTGGCGCGCGCTTTGGCGGCGCCAGACGAGGATGCTGATCGAAATTGACGGGAAGGAGCTTCGCCGGAGGGCGCCGGCGGTAACAGTCTGCATCGGTCCATACCATGGGCTGGGCTTCGCTCTGGTGGCCGATGCGGATCCGGCCGATGGCCTCTTCGACATCGCGGTCTTCAGCGGCATGAGCGAGCTGGACGTGGTGCGCCATTTCCTGGCCGTGGCGCGGGGCCGCGAACGCCACGAACCGCGGATCGAGGTGCTCCGCGGGAAGCGAATCACGGTGCGGGGAGCCAGGCGCGTGCTGCCCGCTCACGCGGATGGCCGCTCCATCGGCGTCACACCGGTGACCTTCGACGTCCAGCCGGGGAGCCTCAGGGTCTTCCGCTAGACCGGCTCGGCGGCCCTCTCGCGTTGCGGTGCGCGCTTCAGTGGGCCGGGGCCTACGGGCTTGAGCTCCTCGTCCGGCATCCCACTCGCTCGGTTGGCGAGCATGCGGGAGTAGACCTCCTCGTAGTCGTCGACCATCCGGCTCGCCGAGAATTGCTTGAGGGCGTGGGACCGGATGGCGGCCCGGTCGAGGTCCGCCACGCGATCGACCAGGAAGGTCATCTGCATCGGATCGTCGGCCAGGAACCCGTCGACGCCGTGGCGGACCAGCTCCGGCAGCGCGCCGACGCGACGGGCGATGACCGGCGTCCCCACGGCAAGCGACTCGATGGCCACCAGCCCAAACGGCTCGGGCCAGGCCCCCGGCATGAGGACCGCGTGGCTCGCTCCGAGCAGGCGATCTCGCTCGGGACCGGTGAGCTCGCCCAGGAACTCGGTGTCCGCCTCGCGGAGGGCCGGTTTGAAGATCTCCTCCGCGTATGCCTGTTCGGCAGGGGTTGGGCCGATCTTGGCGGCGATCTTCAGCGGTCGGCCGGTCTGACGCGCGACCTCGATGGCATCGAGGACGCCCTTCTCTTCGCAGATGCGTCCCACGAAGACGAGGTCGTCATTCCGCTCCTCGCTGTAGGCCGCCTCGTCGAAGGTCAGCCCGTGATGGACGATCCCGGTCCACGGCACCGTGGGATGCATCGACGCCTGGCTGCGACTGATCGCCACCAGCCCCGGCGGCGCGTGCTCCAGCAGGGTTGCCGCGAAGGGCCGGTCCAGCCGACCGTGGAAGGTCGAGACGGTCGGTGTCGGGCTGGCCTGGGCGAGCAGGATCCCGGTCCAGTCAAGGTGGGAGTGGATGATGTCGAAGGTATCCGCTCGCCGCAGCACCTCGTTCAGGGTGACCAGAGTCCAGCCGTCCCAATCGTCGTCCTGGGACAGTGGGCGCAGGGCCGCGGGCGCCGTGGGCACCAGTTCGCCCGGCACCACCGAATCGCCACTGGCGAACACCGTCACGTGGTGGCCGCGGCGTTCCAGCTCGACGGCCAGCTCGTGGACGATCCGCTCGGTCCCGCCGTATTTCGCGGGTGGCACGGCCTCCGAAGGCGGTGCCACGAGAGCGATCCGAAGCCGGCCTGGCTCTCGGGAGGTGGCGCTGTGCATGCCGGTAAGTATGGGGGTGAGGGGGCTCGAGCGGGTGAATGGCGTTCGGATGCGCCTTGCGCGGGCGTTGCAGTCGGTCGTCCGGCTAGAGTCTGAGGCGTGACGGAAGAGCGGGCTCCAGCCGTGCGACCCGCTGCCCAGCGAGCCGCGCCTGTGCGAGCCGTTCGGCATCGCCGGGTCACCGGCCGGCGCGACGCCTTCTTCGTGCGCAGCATCGCCGACGCCATGGTGCTCAAGGATCGGGACCTCTTCATGGTCACGGATCGATCGGGCAACGTGCCCGGCACGGTCGGCCACGGCTTCGGCCTCTACCTGCACGACTGTCGATTCCTGTCCACCCTCCAGCTGGCCGTGGCCGGGGTCGTTCTGGAGCCGAGGGCGACCGATGA
Organism: Chloroflexota bacterium; assembly: GCA_039934115.1. GTDB lineage: Bacteria > Chloroflexota > Limnocylindria > QHBO01 > QHBO01 > CF-167. The sequence continues at coordinate 7,561 of JBDTMU010000039.1, forward strand.
CTCCCGGGGCAACGTCGCGGTCATCGAGCTGGCCAACGACGTGGACATCGGCCTGGCCGGCGGCGAGATCCTCCCTCGCCAGAAGCTGGTCGTCGAGCTGCGCCGCACGCTCGACGGAGCGCGACGAACCGTCTTCGATGACCTGTGGTTTCGCAACCGCGGATCCGCACCGCTCCAGGCGCCCGTACGGCTTACCTTTTCATCGGCCTTTGAAGACATCTTCGAGGTCCGCGGCCTGGTCCACCGAAGGGACGGACGGCATCACGGGCTTGCCTGGGACGGTGATCGGGTGCGCCTGGCGTATGAAGGGCGCGACGGCTTTGTGCGGACCACCTGGCTCCAGTTCCGACCGGCGCCGGACCGGACCGATGAAGGAGGGGCGGAATGGGACCTCGACCTGGCAGGGGGAGCCCGCTTCGAGCTGCTGGTGTCCACCACCGCCGTCGAGTCGCCTCAGGTGCCGGATGCCCCTCCTCCCGGCGTGGCACCCAAGCGTCCCCGGCGCGCGGAACGTGACCGGCCACCTCCACCCACGCTCTGGCTCGACAACCAGGTCGAGGTTTCGACGGGGTCGCCGATCTTCGAGCGGATCATCGAGCGCTCATTCGCCGACTTGAGGATGCTCATCTCGACCAACGGTCGCGAGGAGTACTTCGCCGCGGGGGTCCCCTGGTTCGTGGCTCTCTTCGGGCGAGACTGCCTGATCGCGGCGCTCGAGGTCCTTCCATATGACCCTTCGATCGCCGCCGCCACGCTGCGCCTGCTGGCGGCTCGCCAGGGAACGGTCCACGACGCATACCGCGAGGAGGAGCCGGGCCGAATCCTGCACGAGCTGCGCCTGGGCGAGTACGCGCACCTGGGCCTGATCCCGCACACCCCCTACTACGGCAGCATCGATTCCACACCGCTCTGGCTCTGCCTGCTCGGCCACCACGCCCAGTGGACGGGCGACCTGGAGCTGTTCCGTGAGCTGCGTCCGCACGTGGAGGCCGCGCTGTCATGGATCGAAGGGGCGGTCGACCCCGACGGGTTCCTGGGCTACGACGGCGGAGGCCACGGCAAGCTGGTCAACCAGGGCTGGAAGGACTCCGGCGATGGCATCGTGGATGCCGATGGCAGCCTGGGTCGCCCGCCGATCCGGCTGGTCGAGGTCCAGGGCTACGTCTACGAGGCCTACCGCCAGACGGCCGACCTCTTCGAGCGCGACGGGGAGCGTGGGCGGGCGCGCCGCCTGCGTTCTGTTGCCGCTTCCCTGCGCCGCGCCTTCGACCGCCACTTCTGGCTGGCGGATCGTGGCTTCCTGGCCCTCGGCCTCCAGGACCAGGGCAGTCCCCTGCGCGCCCTGGCCTCGAACGGCGGTCAGGCCCTGTGGAGCGGGATCGTGGCGGCGCCCAAGGCACGTCTGACAGGCCGCGTGATGACGGGGCCACGAATGTTCAACGGCTGGGGCATCCGAACGCTCGCGGTCACCGAGCCGCGCTACGACCCGCTCAGCTACCACCTGGGCACCGTCTGGCCTCATGACAACGCCCTGATCGTGGCCGGCCTGCGGCGCTACGGACTCGACGCCGAGGCCGAGCGGGTCTTTACGGGCCTCTTCGAAGCCGCCGTCGACTTCCCCGGCCACCGCCTGCCGGAGCTCTTCGCCGGTTTCAGCCGCGCCGAGTTCGACTCGCCCATCCCCTACCCCGTGGCCTGCCACCCCCAGGCCTGGGCGGCGGGCGCCATGCCGATGCTCCTGGCCACCATGCTGGGCCTCGAGCCGCACGGCTTTGACGGTCGGCTGGTCGTGCGCCGTCCGCGGCTGCCTTCGTGGCTGCCCAGCGTGGTGCTTCGCGGCCTTCGCGTGGGTGGCGGTGGTGCTGACCTGCGCTTCTCGCGGGATGGTGGCGGGTCGACGCAACTGGAGGTCCTGCGAGGGAGCGACCTGGAAGTGCGGCAGCTGGGCTGACGTCAATCCGCACCAGCAATTCACCATGCGCATTGAATCCCGCCGGAAGGGTCCTTCCGGCGTCGTGGCAGTCGCCTGGCGCATACAAACACGCCGGAAGGCGAGCATCGGTGGGTTTCTACTCTGCTCGCGCATATCCTGCCCTGACACTTCCCACCGGAGGCAACAAATGACGGAAACGTCGATCGACCC